>NZ_FXUE01000005.1 GCF_900182935.1 Fibrobacter sp. UWB10
GAAGGTTACCCGGTTGCTGGCGCTACGGTTAACGTCAAGGATGTGAGCATCTTCCGTTACCTCGCTCTCGACCTCGAAATGTCTCACGATGACCTTTGGGCCAAGAAAAATCGCGGTTTAGTGTGGGCCGCCAAACTCACGACCCGCTTCGGTGATACCCGTGAAGAGAATATCGGCGAAGAACGCTATCGTCGCTTGAATATTGAGCCTGAAAACGACTACTATGCAGCTATGAATCTCTATTTGAATCGTCGGTTCTTGGATGCCGCATACGCTTTTGGTAAAATCCAGACCAAGTACCCATCATTCCGCTTGGCGGACGAGGCTGCTTTCTACATGGCAAAGTCCTTTGAAAACCTCCGTATGCACAAGGCTGCGAAGTCCATCTATGAAGACGCTATCAAACGTTATCCGCAGAGCGATCAACTTGCCAAGTTCCACTTCCAGTTGATGAACCTCGACTATAAGGAAGGCAAGTACAAGGAAGGTATGGACAAGTATCAATTCATTGCCAAGAATTTCGGCAAAAGCGATGCGAAGATTGACGCTGACTACATTGCTGGCCAGATCAAGTTCGAACAGGGGCTCGATAAGGAATCCGTTGACCTGCTTGCCTCTATTCTTCCGGGTAACGCCAACTACCTCTACGCTCGCTATACCATGGGTATCGCTTACAACCGTATGAGCAAGTTTGACGAAGCCGAAAATTGTTTCCGCGCTATTACGGAACAGCCTGTTACCAACAACTCCGAACGCGATATTCAGGACGCGGCCAAGGTCAAGCTCGGTCACCTATTCTTCTCTGCAGAAAAGCCAGACATCGTTGCCGCAGCTCGGATGTATCTCCAGGTCCATAAGGAATCTCCGGTGTTCGACGAAGCTGTGCTCGGTATTGCATGGTGCTTTCTCAAGGCTCGCAAACTGGATGACGCTATGAAAGTGGCAAAGTGGATCATCAACAACTTTCCGGAATCATTCCTCGTGTCTGAAGCATATCTCGTGATTGGCTTCTGCTACTACATAAAGGAAGACTGGCGGAACGCTATCGAACCTTTGAGCGAAGCAGAAAAACGCACGGAAAAGCCGATGGTGTCTGTTGCTTCTCGCGATAGTGCTCGTCAGGCTTACGATGCAATGCAGAGCGAATTAGACTCCGTTCAGGTTATCGCCTTGGATCTAGCTCGCCAGTTGCCGACTCCTCGTGTGGAAAGCAAGCGTAAAGCTTTGCGTCCGATGTTTGATAAGGTTCACCAAGCTATTGAAGATTACGCGTCGTTTATGCAAAGATCAATCCAGAGTGACCACTTTGAATATAACCGCAAGCGCGTCTTGGATTACGCTGGCTTTTATCTCGTATGTGTCCGTTCTGGAGCTGCTTGTGAACCAGAAGAGATTGATCCTCCAGAGATCGTGTTTTGAATCGACGATTTTACTATTGCAGCATAACCATAGCAGTTTCGCAACTATACGGCAGTCTTGACAGAATTATTTCTTTGGCTCTGTCAAGTCATTTTATACGCCAACCCTGGGTTAGCAAAACTTTCCCAATCCGTCAGCCCATCGAAACCTGCAAATTCACCTCGGAAATGCTGTTTTTAGGCTATTTTGGCCATTTTGACCGCCGCAGCATAACCGTAGCAGGTTCGCAAACATACAGCCAAGCTTGACAGAGCCCGCCAAAATTCCGCAGCCAATTTACAGCCAATAAAGATTTTTAACGCAGCAATACGGAAAGGCTTGACAGAGCCGTTGCGGATGTGTTTTTCTGGACAAGCATTTCGCTGTGTGCTCTAGCTCCGTTTTCCGCAATTTTTCTTAGCGCAAGATCTATAGGCTGCAACGTGAACGGAGATAACGACTGCAGTGCATCGGCCTTGGACATTGGGATTGCTGTGCCGTTACTTCTCTTTTTGCCCTCGTGGATTACCTACGGAAGCTTTACTTTGGCAAAGAATATCCGTAAGAAGAATTATTATCTGTACTACAGGAAAAAGGAAGATTATATAAAGCGCAGGCAATTTGAAAATAGCGAGACAGAAGAACGATCACTGTCCGTACAGGTGTTGCCTTTGGCAAATCCTGTAGACAACAGCTATGGAATACGGCTTGCTTTGAACTTCTAAATAGCCCAACAGCGCACCAAGATTGTCTCTGCTGGGTCAATCTGTACGACAGTGAATTTGCAGCGACGATCAGGGCGGGTCTAGCCGCCATCCTTTTTCTCGGCTCTAATTGTTATATTTGCATTGTATAGGAAGGAGTTTCTCATGAAAAAGTTTACATATCTTATGTTATTCGTGTTCGTCGTGGCGTTTCTTGATGCCTGTGGCGATGAAGGCAGCGACTCTATCTCATACCCGGAAGGGAAGGAATCTTCGCCTGAAGACATCTTGAGCAGTAGCGATGCACAAGACCCGGAACAACAGCCCCTTAGTAGCGCAATGTCCGAAGGTGTTGGGTCCTGTTCTTCGGTCTCGTCTAGTAGTGTGTCGTCATCTTCGGTCAAGTCGAGCAGCAGTCTTGCAGAATCCAGCAGTTCGTCAAAGCCCTTTACTATTGATGACATGGAGTTTGTAAAAATCGGCCCTTACGAGTTTGCAACCAAAAACTTGAATATCCCTGTAGAAGGCAGCCGCTGTTACGATGACTTGGAAGAAAATTGTGAACGCTACGGACGCCTGTATACATGGGCTGCGGCTTTGGCCATAGATGAATCCTACAACTATAAGAGGTATGGGGGATTGGTAGAACCTCATCAGGGCGTATGCCCCGAAGGAACGCATATTGTCACTTATGATGAGTTGGCTGAACTATTTAATATAGTGGGAGATATAAGAGATACGCTTGACGAAGAAATGGATATACCTGAAGAAGATAATTTGATAAAGAAACTCAACAGGGGTCAAGGTGGCTTTTTCGATACCACGGGAACCTTTGTTGGTATTGATTCTGTGGCTGGTCTATGGATTGCCAATGAATCGACTGTAAATATTCCCAGCTACGCCTGGATGGTTACCTTCGAAAATGCCGATTTTGGATATACCTCCTACATTACTCTTTTCAATAAGACCTTTGGTGCGTTTGTTCGCTGCGTTAAAGGGGAGGCATACACCATGATTTCGTCCTCTAGCGAAGCAGAAGTTCCTTCGTCCAGTTCCAAGGCGGATCTTACGCTAACGGTTGCCGAAGGGTGCGAATCTGCTACTCGCGAGAACTGGAAATACCTCAACCCGGATGTTGAATATGGTTGCATCAAGGATTCCCGCGATGGAAGGTATTACAAGACTTTAGTCCTGGACGAACAGATGTGGATTGCCGAAAATCTGCGCTATGTGCCGGAGAATACAAAAATCCAGAGTTGGTGCCTTTCCGAAAAGGATGGTGAATGTGATGAATTCGGCCGCTTTTACCATGGTAATGCCGTTGCAGCCAATCCGGGAATTTGCCCTGAAGGTTTCCATGTTCCAAGTATGAGTGAATTCGAAAAACTTATCAAGTACGAAGAGAAATCCTTGATTTCTGTGGACGGGTGGAGGAAAAACCAATATTCGTTTGAAGGCGACAATGCGACAGGAATGTCGTTCCTTCCAAGCGGGGTTCGTGGCTACGATGATGGGCTTGGAGCAGGCTGGGAAACGGGTGTGTTCAGTTGGGTGGATGCATCCGCATTCGCCTGGACAAGCACCTCGGATCACTTCATGGGTTATTATCATTTCTCTGTAGACAATTACAGTGATATAAGTTTTGCTGGAAAGGCAGCCGGTTTCGGGATTCCAATCCGCTGCGTCAAAAACTAGGCTTTTGCCCGCTTGCCGACTTCGGGCAACTTATTGACAATTGCGCCGCAACATTAAAGTGTTGCGGCTAAATTTTTTGTCTGAGGCCCTGTCGGGCCAAGATTTACTATATTTTTGAGCAGTAAAACAAATGTTCACTATATAGTGAGGTGCACATGGCCCTAGAAAATATGGATCTGGAACGCTTGGATTTGGAACAGCGGGAAGCGGTGGAAACCACCGAGGGCTTTGTGCGCGTGGTGGCAGGGGCTGGGTCCGGTAAAACCCGGACGCTGACCCAGCGTTACCTGTATCTGGTGAAGGAGATGGGAATTTCGCCGTCGAACATTCTGTGCGTCACGTTTACCAACAAGGCCGCGAACGAAATGAAAAAGCGCATTCGCACGGTGTTGGGCGGCGACGACAGCGGCTACATTTCTACGTTCCACGGCTTTTGCGTGCGCTTTTTGCGCGAAGAAATCCATGTGCTGAATTACCCGAAAGAATTCATGATTCTGGACGAAGACGACCAGAAGTCCCTTTTGCACAAGGCCTATGCCGATTTGGGCTACTCGCTTAAAGATTTAAAAATTAGCAGTGTGATCGACTACATTGGGGGCCGAAAGGCAGCCGACATCAATTACGTTTCACTTTTTGCGGAACTGCCGTCAGAAGGCATGACCACCAAGGACCATTTGCTTGCACTTTCAGAGGCTGCCGATGACAAGTGGATGCGCGTTTATTACCGCTACCTCTACGAGCAGAAAAAAAATTACGCGCTGGACTTTGACGACTTGATTCTTTCGACGCTGTACATTCTCGAAAAATTCCCGGAACAGCTTGACAAATGGCGCAAGCGCATGATGTACATCATGGTCGATGAATACCAGGACATCGATGGTCAACAGTACCAGCTGGCAGATTTGTTGGCGAGCTACCACAAGAATCTTTTTGTGGTGGGTGACCCGGACCAAACCATTTACGGCTGGCGCGGTGCCGATGTCAATCGCATTTTGGAATTTGACAAGACCCACGAAAACACCAAGACGATTTTGCTGCAGAACAATTACCGCTCCACGCCTAGCATTTTGAAGGTGCCGGATGCGGTCATCAAGAACAACAAGTTCCGAATTGAAAAAGTCTTGAGGCCCAAACGTGTAGGCGGCAAGACGCCAGTCTTTTACCACGCCAAGAACACCCGCGAAGAGGCCAAATGGATTGTTGAACAAATCCAGAATGCCGTGCAAAGCGCAGCCCATTACAAGGATATTGCGGTGCTTTACCGCATGCACTCGCAGTCGCGCTCTGTAGAAGAAGCCTTGATGGCCGAAAATATTCCTTACAAGGTTTATAGTGGTGTCGGATTTTATCAACGCAAAGAAATCAAGGATGTCATTTGCTATTTGCGAATGCTGGTGTACGCCGACGATTTGTCGTTCATGCGTACGGTAAATACGCCCAAGCGCCAGTTCGGCCCGCGCAAGATTGCAACATTGCAGGCCTTTGCCGATGCTCGCGGTGTCGGGCTCTACGAGGCTCTACTTGAAATTGTCTCGGAAGCGGGTCTTTTGAATAATGTGGCGGTCGATGTTTCGTCGCAGGCGGAACTTTCCTCTGTCGGCGACGAAAATCAAAAGATTGATTTCGACTGCAAGGGATTTTTAGCCCGAAGCAATGTGGTGGAATACGTGAAGCTGATTGAAAAGTACCGTTCCCGCTACAAGGACATGAGCGTCTCCGAAGTCCTCGCGAAAATCCTGCGCGAAACCAAGTACGAAGAAATGCTGCGTCTAGACGGCGACGAAGACCGCCTCGACAATTTGGCGGAACTCAAACAGGGCATTCTGGAATTCGAAAATTACTACGAAGAAGACGCTTCGCTAGATGAATACTTGCAGAATATTGTGCTGTTTACGAACACCGACGAAGACACGGAAGAAAAAGACCGAGTGCAGCTCATGACGATTCACAATGCGAAGGGCTTGGAATTTCCGTATGTATTCGTATGCGGCTTGAACGAAGGCTTTTTCCCAGTCAAGCGCGTGCAGAACAAAATCCAGCTGGAAGAAGAACGCCGCCTGGCCTATGTGGCATTTACCCGCGCCGAGAATGTACTTTGCTTGAGCGATGCCGAAGACGGCGTTGCAGGCGAAAGCGGAACCCGCTACCCCTCTAGATTCCTGCTGGAAATGGATATGGGCGGACTGAATATCGCCCACGGCATTTCAGAAGATTTTCTCGAAGCCGCGAAGGCCTACATTGCAAACATCGATCGTGACCGAGAATTTCTGAGCGACGAAAGTCTTGGACTCGTAAAAAAGGCGCCTTCGGCCGAGTTTGCCGAGGGCGACCGCGTAATGCATAAAATTTTTGGAGCAGGAACTGTGAAGGCCGTAGACGAAAAGAACTTCTGCTACGAAATCGCCTTCGAAAAGTTTGCGACCCCGCGCACTATCCAGTTTGATTATCCTTTGACGCGGATATAAAAAACGTTTCTAGAACGCGTAGCGCACATCAAGCAAAAGCGATGAACCTGTAGACGAACGTTTAGAGACGGGCGTGAACATCATTCCATTCAGGCCCCAATGTTCGTTGAAATCCCAATTCAAGCCGGCAGCGACTTCGGTTTTGGTATCAGAAGCATGCGCCTTATTAATCAAAGTAAAGCCGGTAAGGAAATGAATATTGTTGCCACCTAAGTAAATCATGGCTGGCACACGAAAATATTGCGTATGAAAACTCTGCCACATGGCATTAAAAGTCAGGTACACCCCATTTTCGTGACTCAGGCGGACTTTCAAGCCAAGGCCCGCATCCAGCAAGCCGGCATGCAGAAAGAATCGGCATCTGGATTCACTCCATGCAGATTCAGACGTTTTTGCGGCAAAGCTAGAGGCCGAAAAAAGCAACAAACAAACCAAGACCATCTTTAACTTATTCATCACACCCAAAATAGATAATCTTTCAACAAAGCGTTTTCTATATTGAAACTCAAGTTATTTTTTTCGAGTATATATGAAGAAAAATCAGGCAACGACGCTTTTTATTGTTTGGGGCAGCATTTGCCTGTTTGCAAATATTCTTTGTTCTAACGCATCGGCGTTCGGAGGAGATCAAGGGTATTGGGCAGACTGGGTGCAAAAACTCGCCAACGGCGGTTTTGAAAAGTTCAACGGGAACTATCCCCCGCTTTACGTTTTTTGGCTTTGGGTAGTTTCCAAGATTTATGTCTTGACCGAAATTCCCATCGACAAGACGTTCATGCTAAAATTCCTTTGCCTATGGCCCATTTACTTTTCGCACTTGGGCTTGGTCGACATTACGACCCGACTGGTCAGCAAAAGCAAACTTGACCCGGTCAAAATCAACCTGATTATTGCTCTAGTCGCACTGAACCCCGCTTTATTGCTCGACGGCCCTATTTGGGGACAGGTCGATTTGTTCCCCTGCGTGTTCGGGGTGGCGGCCCTCTACTGCATCAATTTCAGGAACAAGATTAAATACGCCTCCATGTTCTTTGCACTTGCTCTGCTTGCAAAGTTCCAAATGATTCTCTTGCTCCCTGTGTTTGGCGGAATCTTTATCCGTCGCTACAAAGTTTCTTGGCGCGGGCTCCCCGCCATGGCGGTCGCAATCGCCCTCGTCTTTTTGCCTTTCCTTATCTCAGGGAACTTGGGCGGTATGCTTTCCAAAGCCTACGTAGACACCACAAGCCAATACCCGTTCTCGACTTACAATGCGGCTAACTTGTGGATGCTCTTGTCGGGCAACTTGAGCAGCGACGCTACCCCGCTCTTTAACTTGTCTTCTAACGGTATCGGATTCTTACTTGCCCCCAGCTGGATTGGCAAGATTCTCTTTGTGATTATTTCGGCCTACATTTTAAAGTGCGCCCTTTTTGCAAAGACTCTCCGCAAGACTTTTGAACTTGCCACCTTGAATGCTTTTGCATTCTTCTTGCTGTTGCCCGGCATGCACGAACGCTACCTGCTTTACGCCATTCCGTTCGCCTGCATTTGGTTCGCTCTCGATGTTCGCAAGTCCTGGTTCTGGGCGACCGCTATCACGACTCTTTGTGCCATGAACATTGCGATTGTGAACGGATTCAAGGGTGCTGACCTTTGGCCCTGGGTTTCTGGCCTCACGGTGATCGTATTCCTTGCCGCGGTCATTCACACCCTGGCACCGCGTGCATTCCCGTTTGTCGCAACCGTTTTCCAAAAGCTTTCGATTCCGCGATTTGCGCCTTATGTTTTGCTCGGTTCCATTTTGCTGGTCGAACTCGGCTGCGAAATTAAGAATTCCCTGCCGGCAGATATTGAGCTTGCCGAAAACCAGATGTACCTGACCGATATTCGCATTGACCATTTCACGCAAGAATACAGCACTCCCAAGATTAATCGCTCTGTCGAAGGTAAGACTCTTGCCGTCAAGGGAAGGCAATTCGAACATGGTATCGGAACTCATGCCAAATCGCAGTTGTACTTCAACCTGCCTGCAAACGCCGAGACGCTCGAATTCATGGCAGGCATCGACGACGAAGTTTCGGGCGGCGGTTCAGTCAAGTTTAGCGTGAACGCTCCGGACAAAGTCCTTTGGGCAAGCGGTGTCGTACACGGAAGCAACCCGCCTGTACAAGGCAAGGTTGACGTTTCGGGGCTCGAATACATTTATCTCGAAGTCGATGCCAACGGCGACAACGCTTACGACCATGCCGACTGGCTGAATCTTGTTTTGACGGTCAAGAAATAATGCTCGCCGTAAAGAAATTCCTGTTGCACAAAGTGCAAAGCTATAAAGAAGCCTGCATCGCACACCCCGTGCGCATTTCGCTCTTTTGGCTTTCTTTGCTCATCGGAATTTTGGCAAGAACTTTCATGTTTGGTGAAGTCCCTGGCGACATCAACCAAGACGAAGCTTTTGCGGGCTACAACGCCTACACACTCTTGCATTACGCTAGGGATTCCTACGGCTACCGCCTGCCGGTTTACCTGACCGCATGGGGCTCCGGCATGAACGCGCTGGAATCTTACCTCATGATTCCCTTTGTCGCTCTTTTCGGGCTCAAGATTTGGGCAATCCGTTTGCCGATGCTTCTTGTCGGAATATTCTCGCTTGTCGCTGTATACAAGATTGTCCTGAGATTTTCGAACACCAAGTTCGCTTTGTTGGCGCTTTTCTTGGTCGCGATTTCGCCCTGGCATGTCATGCTTTCGCGCTGGGCACTTGAATCGAATCTCGCTCCGGGATTTGTTCTGTTCGGAATTTTCTTTTTTATCTGGGGACTCGACAAACCCAAATACTTAATGTTTTCGGCCCTCAGTTTCGGGCTATCGCTTTACGCCTACGCCACCATTTGGGCCGTCGTTCCGTTTATCATTGTGGCATGTATCCTTTACGCAATCTGGACGCATGCGCTCTCTTTGAATCGCTACGTTTGGATTTCACTTGGCATTTTAATTGCGCTCGCATGCCCGCTCGTTCTTTTCCTTTTAGTCAACAAGGGCGTAATTAACGAAATCAAACTCCCCTTCTTGAGCATTCCAAAGCTAGTCTATTTCCGCGACAGCGAAATTTCGTTCGCCAAGATTCCTGAAAATGCGGCAAACCTTTGGAACATTCTCAAAAACGAAAGCGATGGATTGCCTTGGAATTCCATTCGAAATTTCGGAATCTTTTACAAGGGCTTGATTGAGTTTTCTGCTGTCGGTCTTGGCATTTTCATTTGGCAAACCATTCAAGACATTCGCAATCGCAGACTCGGTCTTTCGACATTCGTTATCATTTGGTTCTTGGCGGGCCTTACTATCGGGCTTTTGATTAACGTGAACATCAACCGCGTCAACATTTTGTTTTTGCCCTTGCTGATTCTTGCCGCGCAAGGCATGATTATCACGGCCAAAGTCTCGCACCCCAAGATTCTTTATATTATGATTTTCGCCTTCTCACTTTCGTTTGCGGACTTTGAAAAGGAATACTTTACCACCTATAAAGATTCTATTGGCAAGCACTTTTGCGAAGGCCTTGAAGACGCCATGAATTTTGCACAGAGCAAAATGAAAAGCGGCATGCGAATGGTCGTAGACCCGAACACAAGCTACCCGCGCATTCTGTTCTTTGGCAAGGTTGATTTAGACTCATACCTTTCTACCGTAAACTACACGAATTTTCCAAGCGCCTTCTTGTACGTGCATTCGTTCGACAAGTACGACTTTACGAACGATTTGAATCACGTTAGGTCAGACGTTATCTACCTGCAAGAAAACGACGAATTCCGCATGAATCGCCTGCAGGAATCCGGCTACAAAGTCAAGAATTTCGGGAAATACATTGTAGGCTATTCAGCCCAGTGATTGCCGTTGTAATTGCGGGCGGTATCGGCGTCCATGCCAATCTGGCGCACCAGATCGTCCAAGCTCGGGAACTTCTGTTCGGGGCGTAAATAAGCCATCAAGTCAAGTACCATCGGGCGGCCGTAAATGTCTTCGTTAAAGTCGAGCAGGTAAGCTTCGATAGCCAAGCGCTGGTTGCCAGTAGAAGGCTGCGTGCCAATGTTCACCACCGCACGGAAGCAACGTTCATCATGCGCACCATCGGCATCGACACCACCCGGGAGGCGGGCGGTTGCCACATACACGCCATGCTTGGGCAAGAACTTGTACTTTCCCACCTGAAGGTTCGCAGTCGGGAAACCGATGGTATGGCCCAAGCGCTTGCCTTCGACAATCGTTCCGGACAAACGATACGGGCGGCCCAAATAAGTTTGCGCGCGCGAAACATCGCCATTCAAAAGCGCATTTCGCACAGCAGAAGAACTCACGCGTTCACCCTTGTGGAGCACAATCGAAAGCATGGCCGTCGAAAGTTCCGGGAAGGCTGCGGTAATGGTTTCGTAGTTACCCTTGCCGCCGGCGCCAAAGCAATGGTCGTGTCCAAAGAACATGGAGCACACGCCGCGTTTTTCAATCAGTTCCTGACGAACGAATACATCGAACGGGAGCTTTGCCACTTCGGGCGTAAACGGGAGCACCAAAAATTCAAGGCCCAGGCTTTCGATAAATTCGCGCTTTTCTTCGGTAGTCGTGAGGAGCAGCGGATCGCCAGGAGTGCGCAGCACATAGTTGGAATGCGGTTCAAAGCTTATGACGGTAGGCTTCAAGCCGTTCACTTCGGCAACAGCCTTAAGCGTGCGGAAAAGCGCCTGGTGTCCCAGGTGGCATCCGTCAAAATTACCCATCGTCACAGCACGCTTCATTTTTACCTCATTTGTCATTCCCGACTTGGTCGGGAATCTCCTTTTTACCCATCTTCTCCGAGATAGAACTTAGGTTTGATTCTTCCCGGTTCATAGTGGCACAGGCTCAAGACTTCACCTTGCATGTTCGCGGCAAACACATGGCCCTCGGGGCCTACGCCCTCGACTTTCTCTTTCCACGGCAACCAATTACCCTGGCGAATCACAGCCACCTGTTCGTCAGTAAGGCGCACCACAGGAAAGTCGAGCACCGCATCGACCGGCAACAGATTTTCACGGGTCAGGTTCTCACCACGCACAGCCTTATCCAGCGTCACATTGCCGATGCGGTGTCTGCGTATCTGCGATACGCATGCGTAGGTTCCAAGCGCACGCCCGATATCGCGACCGAGCGCACGAATGTAAGTTCCCTTAGAGCATTCGCAAATCAAATCAAAGGTCGCAAATTCCTTGCCGGAGCAGCCTTCAGTCACTTCGCCCTCGCCAATCACCTTGAGTTCGCCAATGTGAATCTTGCGGGGTTTCAATTCAATGTTACGGCCACGTTCCATCAAGTCGCTGGCACGCACGCCGTTGATTTTTACGGCGCAATACTTCGGCGGCACCTGTTCAATATCGCCCGTAAATCTCGGCAGAACACTTTTAAGAGCGTCGCTCAAAGTGCAACAAGTTTTATCTAGCGAAGGCTGCGAATTGCTAAGAGAGCATTCGTCGGCCGAAGACCGAGGCCATGCGAGCGTGCAATTTGCAGCCGAAGCCTCTAAAACACGTTCATCCTGAGCGACGACTTCACCATCCCATTCCAGGGTGTCGGTTTCGTAGCCCAAATGCAGCCTAAAGCTATAGCACTTGTCCTTGGCTTCGATAAAGGGCAACAGTCGCGTGCAGCGGCCCGTAGCCGCTATAATCAAGCCAGAGGCACGCAAATCCAGCGTGCCTGCATGGCCCACGCGCTTCGTAGAAAAGACCCTTTTCAGTGGGAAAAGGGCCTTAAAAGAAGTTTCGCCAGCAATCTTGTCCAAAAGAACGAAGCCGGAATTGCTCAATTACAAGTCCCCTTTCTGCTTCAGTTCGGCCAGAATGCTTTCGATATGCATGGCGTGTTCCAAGTTTTCATCCAGAACAAAATTCAGTTCCGGAATCTTACGGATCTTAAGCGCCTTGCCTAAAACAGTGCGGATATAACCCGCCGAATTCTTGAGGCCAATCAGCGAATCACGCTTTTCCTTGTCGGAACCCATCACAGACACCATGACCTTTGCGTAGCTCAGGTCATCGGTAATCGTGACGCGTGTGATGCTGGCGAGGCTGCTCACACGAGGATCCTTCAAGCCCTTCTGCAAGAGCTTGCCGATTTCCTCGCGGAACTGTTCGTCCAATCTGTCAGTTCTACGACTCATTGGACTCCTCAGCCTTCTTGGCCTTTTCTTCGGCTTCTTCGCGGGCGACATCCTTCAGGGTACGGGCAACCTTGACTTCCTTGAAGAAGATCAAGCTATCGCCTTCCTTGATGTCTTCGTAACCCTTAAGACCGATACCGCATTCAAAGCCACGAGCGACAGACTTGACGTCGTCCTTCATGCGCTTCAAGGACTGGACCACGGTCGTACCGAGTTCCACGCCGTTGCGGTACACGCGCACATGACTGGTACGGTCGACTTCGCCGTCGGTAACCATACAGCCTGCGATGAGACCGATCTTCGGAATCTTGAACACCTGGCGAATTTCGGCTTCGCCGGAGAGTTCTTCGCGCATGGTCGGCTTCAAGAGGCCTTCCACAGCGTTGGTGATATCTTCAATGCAGTCGTAAATCACGCGGTAGTTGCGGATTTCGATGCCTTCCTTCTGGGCCATTTCGCGGATAGAGAGCGACGGCATCAAGTGGAAGGAAATAATGATTGCCTGTGCGGTCGTAGCGAGCAAGATATCGGATTCCGTAATGGTACCCACACCCTTACGGATAATGTTGACGCGCACTTCCTTGTTGGTAAGCTTTTCGAGGCTTGCAGCAAGAGCTTCTGCAGAACCGCCCACGTCGGCCTTAACAATAAGGTTGAGTTCGGAGAGTTTACCTTCCTTACGATCGTTGAAGGTATCTTCCAAAGTCTTCACGTTACGAGAACGCAGGTCGCGTTCACGAGCAGCCATACGGCGCTTAGAGGCAATTTCACGTGCAGTCTTTTCATCTTCGACCACGATCAAGTCATCACCGGCCTGCGGAGTACCGTCAAAGCCGAGCACCTGACACGGAGCAGACGGAGGAGCTTCCTTCATCTGTTCGCCACGTTCGTTAAACATAGCACGGACACGACCAGCGTAAATACCGCAAACGAACGGGTCACCCACATGGAGCGTACCGTTCTGCACGAGGATCGTAGCCATAGAACCCTTACCCACGTCGAGCTTGGATTCCACCACGGCACCGCGAGCGTGAGCTTCTGGATTAGCCTTGAGTTCGAGCACTTCAGCTTCGAGGGCGAGCGTTTCCAAAAGGTCGTCCATGCCCTGGCCCGTACGTGCAGAAACTTCGATACAGCTGGTAGAACCACCCCACTGTTCCACTTCCACGCCGCGTTCAGCGAGCTGGGCGCGAATCTTGTCGGGGTTAGCGGTCGGCAAGTCGATCTTCGTGATAGCCACGACCATCGGCACCTTTTCGCGCTTGGCAAGTTCAATAGATTCAACAGTCTGCGGCATCACCATGGAGTCGGCAGCCACCACAAGCACGATCACGTCGGTCACCTGAGAACCGCGAGCACGCATAGCACTGAATGCTTCGTGACCCGGGGTATCGAGGAAGGTCACCTTACCCTGCTTGGTAGTGACTTCGTATGCACCGATGTGCTGCGTAATACCACCCGATTCGCCGGACACCACGTGGGTCTTACGAATCCAGTCGAGCAAAGAAGTTTTACCGTGGTCAACGTGGCCCATCACCGTCACCACCGGGTGACGCGGCTTCAGGTTTTCAGAAGATTCTTCTTCCACGCCGAGCACTTCTTCTTCGTATTCTTCCATCAGCTGGGCTTCGTAACCGAATTCGTCAGCCAAGAGCTGGATGGTTTCAAAATCGAGGCGGGCGTTGATGGTCACCATCATGCCCATTTCCATGCACTTCGCAATCACGCGGGCCGGCATCTGGTCCATAAGGCCAGCGAGTTCGCCCACAGTGATAAAGTCGGAAGTCTTGAGGATTTTCTTTTCTTCGCCGGAATTATTGTCGTTGTGTTCCTTGCGATAAACTTTCTTGACAGGCTTCTTGGAAAGGTCTGCCATCACGCGAGAAACGTTCTGACGTACGGCTTCCTGCTGGAGCTCCTTCTGTTGCTCCATGCGGTCCTTGCCGTTATTGCGACGGTTCTTGTCATTCTGACCGTGACGGCCGTTCTGCTGCTTGCCACCCTTGCCGCCCTGGTTCTGGCCACCAAAGCCCTGGGCTGCATTGTTGCTAGCGTTAAAGGCGTCTTGCATCGAGTTGCCGGTAAAGCCACCCGTGCGGCCCGTAAAGGTACGGCCACCATTGTTGTTGCCGCCATTGCCATTACGGTTGTCGTTACGGCGATTGCCGTTGCGGTTGTCGCCATTGTTGTTCGAAAGGCGACCAAAAGTTCCTGTATAACCCTGCTGGTTACCGTTGTTGTTACGGTGACCGCCGCGAGTTGCCTGAGCCTGTTGCTGAGACTTCTTGATACGAGCAAGAATAGCTTCGTCAGGTTTGAACACCTGAGCCTTCATCGGAGGCTGCTTGAGTTCCATGCCCGGGGTAACCATGGCAGGCTTTGCAACGGCAGGAGCTGCTGCGGGAGCAGGAGCGGCCGGCTTAGCAGCGGGAGCTGCAGGGGCTTCAGCCTTCGGGGCTGCGGGAGCTGCCGGAGCAGGCTTTGCTGCGACGGGAGCGGCCGGAGCCTTCGGGGCGACCGGTGCGGCGGGCTTTGCGGCCGGAGCAGGTGCTGCGGCAGGGGCTTCAGCCTTCGGAGCCGGTGCTGCAGGAGCAGCAGGTTTCACTTCGGGAGCCTTCGGGGCAGGAGCCGGAGTTTCAGCCTTCGGGGCAACAGGTGCTGCCTTCGGAGCTTCGGCAGCAGCCGGAGCCTCGGCCTTCGGGGCAGCGGGCTTCACCGTTGCGGCAGGCTTTGCTGCAGCAGGCTTCTTCGTTCTAATCAGCTTGGCCTTCAACTTGCCATCGCCAGCCGAAGCAGACTCGTTCTTCTTGTCGGAAGAAGCATTGGAAGTTTCGGCGGAAGATGCCTTTTTCAGATTCTTGTTGCGGGCTTCAGCCTTCTGGCGTTCCGCCTCGGCATCTGCTTCGATTTTCTCATAGTCCTTAGCGTCAAGCTTAGACACCTGAGTACGGACAGCAACACCCGCATCACGAAGCAGCTTCATCACGACATCAACCTTGACGCCGTGTTCCTTTGCCCAATCTACTGGTTTAATTTGTTCTTCATTAGCCATGAATAGCTTCCAATGTTCCTTTTTTAAAAATTAGCGAGCAGCCTTACGGTTCTGGTTAAAATCGGCAGCGGACGGAGAGGTAATCTTAGCCTTCGTTTCGTCGTCCTTCTGGTTCCATTCGTTTTCACCGAACACGTCGAGGTTACGCTGCACGAGTTCTGCAGCGAGCTTCACGTTCTGGCCGTTCTTGCCAATTGCAAGTGCGAGGTTTTCGTCGCTGATAATCACCACGGTGCGGCGGGTTTCGGGCACGTGAATCAGCTTGATCACGTTAGCCGGAGTAAGGGCACGAGTAATGAAGGTATCCAGATCCGGATTCCACTGCACGATGTCGATACGTTCGTTACCGAGTTCGCGCACAATCGTCTGCACGCGGGCACCCTTCATGCCGACGCATGCGCCGACCGGGTCAATCTTTTCGTCACGGGAATACACGGCAATCTTGGCGCGGAAACCCGGTTCGCGGGCAACACCCTTGATTTCGACCGTACCTTCATAAATTTCGGGAACTTCCTGACGGAAGAGTTCCTTGAGGAAGTCACCGTTAGCGCGGGACAGCACCACCTGGGCACCGTTCTTGGAGGATTCTTCCACGCGGGCAATCACAGCCTTAATAGAGTTACCCTGAGCCCAACGTTCGCGACGAATCTGTTCGCGAGCCGGAATCATAGCTTCGGTCTGCTTGCCGAGCTTCACGATGATGTTACTTTGTTCAAGGCGGAGCACTTCACCGCTCACCATGGTACCGATACGGCTACGGTAGGTGTCCATGATCTTCTGGCGTTCGGCATCGCGAATCTGCTGGTTCAGGAGCTGCTTTGCAGTCTGAATGGCCTGACGACCGAATGCAGAGATAGGAATTTCCATTTCGAGGAAGTCACCCGGCTGAGCGTCTTCGTTAAAGTCGCGGGCTTCTTCAACCAGCATGTAACCCTTGTCGAGTTCTTCCACTTCGGCAGCGGTCATGTTCGGGTCGTAGTCCGGATAGTCATCCACAACGGCCACGCGCAGATAAACGTGAACTTCGTTCGTTTCCATGTCGAAATCCACATCGATCTTCTTTTCGATGTGCAAGTACTTACGGGCCGCCGTGATCAGCGCTTCCTTCAGCGCGTTCAGCACAACGGAATCATCCATATCCTTGGCTTCGACAACACCTTTCAGCACTTCGAGCAAGTTAACCTTCGGTTCGTTCTTCATAACATGACCTTCCTATTATATTTGTACATCCACTTTTGCCACCAGCACTTCGCTGCGGGGCACAACCACGTCACCGGCATTGCCTTTCAGGGTGAGCGTCAAATTTTCTTCGTCAGCAGCCACGAGCTTGCCTGTAACAGGCTTACCGGTACTGCGGGTTACTCGCAGGAATCGTCCGATATTGCGGGTAAAATCAGCAACCGACTTAAGGGGGCGGTCTAACCCCGGCGACGACACTTCCAAAGTGTAGGCACCTTCGATAATATCCGGATCAGCATCCAGGGCATCAGAGAGGTGACGGCTCACGTTCGAGCAATCATCGATTGTCACCCCTTCGGGCTTGTCTATGTAAAGGCGCAGCGTTTTACGTTTGCCTGCGCGGAACATGTCCTGTTCCACCAATGTCACGCCGGCGGCTTCGCATGCCTGGGCGATTAACGTATCCAATTTCTGGGCTACCAAATAGACCTCGTATAATAAACGGCGTTCGCATACGGCCCCGAAATCTGCTCATTTAAGCCTAAATCGAGTCCACGAACGTCAAGACAGACCAAATAGAGAAATTTTTTTGGCCTTAGGCAACCGGATTAACAGAAAATGAGGGCGAAAACGGACAATTAGAGATGTGAGATGTGGAATGTGAGATTAATTTCTCATTGCACATTTCACATTACTTCCTACTATTCTGTAATTACTACATTTGGCGCATGGCTTATGTACTTTTGATTCTCGCTTCTTTGATTGGCCTCGCCGGCTGTGCCTATTTTTTACGCAAGAACATTCTTGTGATTCGCGAAAAGAACAAAAACGAACCCAAGGCCTACAAGCGTAAGCTCAACTACGTTCTCACCGGACTTTGGTACGGCTACCTGACGATTTTCTTCCTGGGCCTTACAATTAACAACCTAGGCAATTGGTAAAATCTCTAGTCTCTCGTCTGTAGCGAAGCGTTCTCCCGTCTAAAATCGAGCCAGCGTTCGTACAAGAAGAGCGCAATAAAATTCTTTCCATCGATAAATTCGTGGGCGGCTTCTTCGTAAGGGAGCACCACCGTTTTAATCCATTCGATTTCTTCGGTGTATTCCTGGTCCTTGCCGTCCATAGCTTTGAGCTGTTCCGGCGTCACGTCGCGTTCAATGGCATACAGACGAATGCGTTCATCTAAAAGTCCGCAGCTCGCGGCAAAGCCGTCGCTCTTGCCCTTATACCAAAAATCCATCAAGTCAATCAGTTCAGAATCATCGGCCTTAATCTGGGCTTCTTCTTCGAGTTCACTCAAGGCTACCTTGCGGTAATCCCCCGTCCAGTCCAAAATACCGGCCGGAATTTCGAGAGAAGCCTGTTCGCTAATGGCAAAGCGCGGCTGCTTCACCAGCAACAAATACTTTTTGCCTTCGCAGCGCAGCACCACGAGCACACCCACGGCATTTCCACGCACAAGCACAATGCCATGCACCGGGCGCCCATCCGGGAGAGTTGCCGTAGCATCGAGCTTAATGAATAACGGTTGCCTACCCTTGCGTAAAAAATCCACCGACGTAAAGTGAACCTTGGTCACTACGAATTTTTCTTGGGTCTTTTCCAGCCAATCCTTGTAAATACGGGATTCAAGGATAATCGGGCGATCTGCCTCGGCAATTTCAGGAGAATAGGTATATTCGATCATTTTTCTTTCGGCGCGTCGGGCGCGACGGTCGCCTTTTTCCAAATTTTATACAAACTATCAAGAGAAAGAGTACTGTCAGTATCGACTACCATCTCTTTGCTTGACAGGTTATAGACCATCCAATCTTTCTTGGAATTCGGCCCGCAGAACGTTTCGTTTTCATCGGGCGTAAACAGTTCGCGAATAAAGCGGGCTGTGCCCCCCACCACAAACGTATTAATCTCAAAACTACTATAAGTTCCGCACTCAGGAATCTTTTCAGTATAGTAGGTGCTGTAATGCCAAATCGTATCGGGGCGTTCCTGCAACTTGCCGAGTTCCGTAGAATCGTTTTCCCATTTAGAATTAATGCAATACACCGAATCTGAATCAGCGCAGGCATAATGTACCGGCACCAAGTTCGTATCGTTAATATTCCAGGAACTCGGGTAAACGGTATCGGGAACCGTATTCTTACACATGTCTACACGATGCGTGCAGGTAGACTTCATGGTGCGCCAATAGAACACGCGCGGCGTAAGGGAATCAAGCACGCGCAATACAGTCGGCCCATGCTTTTTTTCTTTGGTGCGCAACGGGAATGCATTCACATCGGCAAACGATGAATCCAGATACATTTCAAACGTATCCCTCGAAAGCGTACCGCGACGCAAAACGATAGAATCAAGCAAGGTATCGTTTTTCACTTTAATGACGCCGATATCCGTCATCAAATTCGACGGCAGCAACAGCTTAAGGGTCGTATCGGGGCGATAATAAGGGGCGGCACAATCTTCGGCAGTGGCATGAATCGAAAGCGTCGGTGCAATCCAAAGTACCGAATCCTGTTTTTCAAAATGCAAATCAATCGATTTCAAGGCGCAGTTCGAAAACGTCCACATTTTCCCCATGTCCAAATACAGGGTATCCTTGGCCAGGTGAATCGTCTTGCCAGAATCTAGCCTTGCATACGCAAAAAAGCCATCGCCATCGTAACTAAAGTCATCTTTGGATACATTCAAGGGGCCATCGGAATCTTTCTCGCAGCCTGCAAAAAACACGACTGCAAACAGAATCCAAAGCAGGCCCAAGACCATGTATTTAGAGCGAAAGCGGTTCATAAGACCAAAGGTATTAAAAACCATGCAACTTTTCAAACGAAGCCAGCGAATCTAAGGCGACAGGATGCGTCGATGCATAGAAATCGTTCCAACGCACAAACTGGCCATTCAAGCGAACCGACAAAAAGAACGTCGCGCTGTCTTTTGGAGAAAGCCTACCCAGCACCGATTCCATACCGACGGTATCGCCCACCGACAGCGAATCGCCAAGCGCACCCATTCCCAAAGTTTTGCTAGTCACGTTGTAGCCGTGGTCAATTTCGACAAAGTAACCAAGCGAATCGTGGCCGGTTTCAAGCACGCGACCCGAAAGCACCGGATAAATGGGAGCCTCACCAATACCGCTAAAAACATCCATAGCCAACAAAGATTCCTGGCCTTCGAAGTCAAAGCCTTCGTCAATCGCAAGCGCCGACCATTCGAGCGGAAGCCTCGGGCACACACCAGGGAATTTGCAACCCGTACTTTTAGAAATCCATACGTGGCTGGAATCGGATTTCATATAACGTAAATAAACCGAATTCTCACCATCTTCGTGCATAACGAGCAGAGCGTTCCCGAAGTCCTTGGTTGGCGCAATCCAATGAAGTTTGGACTTTTCCGTTTTACGCAACGAGCCTACATAACGCAAGAACGAATTCGGCAAGCGAGTCACCGGAATAGAATCGACCAGCACCCACGAGCACTGAGCCATTCCCTTCTTTAACACAAACGGGGTGCCGCCATAAAGTTTGCACTGGTAGTCCCAAGTTTCAATCGGTTTTTCTTCGACATTCCCCGGCAGCGGAAGCGCATTGGCAATCTTCGAAACCAATCCCGAAAAATATGCCGAAAGGGCAGCTGCCGCAACCAGCACCAGCCTGATTAAAGGGAACTTATGTTGAGTATTGAATGATTTGTGCTTACGTTTGTATTCTTGGAACTCGACAGGCATCGGACTAAAGGCTGAAAATCGCGATGGCACCGCCTACAGCAGCCAACAAAAGCAAAGCAACAATAACCACAGTCTTGGCCGAAGACGGTTCTTCGTCGAACGGAACGTCCAAGCCCTTCTTTTTAGACTTATCTGCAGGATCTTCCTTGGCAATTGCATTGAAACTCTTGGTAAATCTACGGTGTTGGCCAGTACGACGATCCAAGTGAGACGGAGTCACTTCGATAGAGCCCATGGTGCTACCCATATTCTGCGAAGCAACCGGAGCCGGTTCGTCACGGACTTCAACTTCGGGTTCACTTGCAGCCGGGTTCTGAGCCTGCAACGAGAACGACATCATGTCTTCTTCGTAAGCGAACACCATGATGTTCTTGTCGAGACCGGCCTTCTTGAGGCCAACGAGAATCGTCTGGTTGCTGGTAAGAACAGCAAAAATGCCCTTGCGGTCTTCCATTTCCTGCTGGAACTGGATAAAGGCGTTATAGGCATCGCTATAGACAAAATCGAGTCCTGTCAAATCGACAGCTAAATACTTTTCGTCAGTCTTTTCGGCGAGAAGTTCGCGAACGTCTTTCTTAAACTGTTCGGCATCGAACGCCCCAATCGGGTTCAGGGGGGCGGACATCAAATCAAAAATTCCAACTTCGCGATAATTCTTTAATTGCGGCATATTAGAAATATAGACTAATTATGGTTCATCGTGTTTGCGTTATCACGAGAAAGCCCCCAAATCTCGCTAAAACTGCCACTTTTCGTTCCGTTTTCTACTCTAAGACCTCGTCATCTGTTTCAATCACGGCGTTTCTTGCCGGGGTCGGTGCAGTAGGAGTTGCTTCGGCCGGGCTTGCGTTGCGAGCCTCGGATTCAGCCTGTTCCTGCGTAGATTCCGGAGCCGGAGCGGGCTGTTCTGTCGCACCCTCCATAGCTTTGGATCCTTCATACGGTTCGCGTTCCATGTCTTCGTAAGAAGAATCCTCGTCGTTCTCTTCCGTCAAATTCTTGCTGCGGACCGGAGTAGCTTCGGGCGTACCCGGCTTGGGCGCATGGCTAAACAAGTACGGACTGACGCTTACACTCACGCGGTGAACCGGAGACAATACCGGGTGCGATTCGAAGGCGTAGTCGACTTTTACAAATTTTGCAATAACAAGACCCGCACCTGCAGTCACGCTCTGAAGTGTGGTAAAGCTCGAAAGGCCAGCCCTGAGAGAAAGACCGAAATCAAACGTGTATTCGATACCGCCACGACCGCCCGAAAGCCAATCCAAGGGATCTTCCCAAATGCGCTTGCCGCGGGAATCGTCGGTTTCATAATCCATATCGCGGGCTTCGCGGTGCAAAAGGCCGGCCCCCTGCCAATACAGGTTCAACTTGCCATACAGGTAAGGCACCGGAAGTCCATAACTGGCAGCGAGATAGAGTTCAGGAGCAGCGTATTCAAACTCGCCCGATTCCCAACTAGTCGCCGAAGACGTCCAGCCCTTCAGGAGCGTTGACACATAAAGTTGATCGATAGCGCGGAAACGAAGACCGGCATCGCCACGGAAGCCCCAACCCGTCTGATCCATATCGCGATAAAGCCCGTGGAACCCGACACCAAGTTCTAAGCGGTCCGTAAGCTTGCGGCCAAAGGTGACCGAGAATACGTAGTCTGCAATCGAAAGCGTATTATAGTTTGAGCCTTCGGGCAGAGGTTCGCCCTCTTTAATGTAGGGAATATCGTCGGCACCGAATCTTGAAAAAGAAACGCCCAGGCCCTGACCCACTCCCAGCGGAATCACGGCAGACGCATAGTCATACTTTGTATCTTCGTAGTATTCGGTATGTGAAAAAGAAGCCCACGCATAGTTTACATTTGCAAGCTGATAAGGGTTCGACATGAGCCCCAAGTAGTCTCCATCGACAGCCATGGTCGCAGAACCCAAAGCGGCGGAACGCGCACCCGGTTCAATGTCCAAGGTCGCATTTGCACCAACCACACGGTCTGCGGCAAAAGAACTCACGACAGCTAATGAAGCAATACAAACAGATAATTTCGCAAACGTCATACTTTGATACTCAAAATAGAATTATTTTTATCCAGTAGACCACTAAAAACGCGTTTTAAATGAACCTTTCGGAACACATAGAGCAATATTTACAATACATCGCGGATAGGCGACGCTTTTCGCCGCGTACCATAGACACCTACCGCAAGTCGCTCACGAAGTTCATCGAACACCTCGGCGAGGGTGCTGCCGAATTTTCACTCAACGCGTTCTCGGAATCTAGCGTCAAGACGTTCGTGTGGGACTTGAAGATGAAGCAGAAGCTTGCGCCCACGAGCATTTGCGAACACTTGGCCGCCTTAAAAAGTTTCGGCAAGTACCTAGTCAAGAGCAAGATTTCCGAAAAGAACCCGGCTGAAAACGTGCCCATGCCCAAGCGCCCCAAGCGCCTGGTGAATGTTCTTGGGCAAAAGGATTTGGCCGAAGAAAAATTCCCGGAACTTCCTGAAAAGCCAACCCTGCAGCAAGTTCGCGCCCGCATTCTGCTGGAACTCATTTACGGTTCGGGCCTGCGTATTTCGGAATGCCAGAACCTCACTTGGGACCGCATTAACGAAAGAGAATTCTTGGTGCGCGTACTCGGCAAGGGCAACAAGGAACGAATCGTTCCCCTAACCGAAAGCTTTGTCGGGAGAATCGCCAGTTACAAACAAATGCAACTGGAGGCAGGGCACCTGCCGACGGCCACGGGCTACGTATTCTTGAGCGAAGACGGCAAGCCTTTCGGCCTGCGCACGCTCCGAAACGACATTCAAAAACTGCTCCGCGACATCGGCTGGGAAGGTAAAGCCAGCCCGCACGTGCTACGCCATAGCTTTGCTACGCACCTGCTCGAAAACGGAGCCGAAATCATGAGCGTCAAAGAGATGCTCGGGCATTCGAACATCTCCACCACTCAGGTTTATACACATGTAAATGCAGAACGCCTGCGCGCCGCCTTCAAGAAGACGCACCCGCGAGCCTGACAGCCCCCCCCCCCCGTTAATCGTGGACGCAACGAATAGTCTCATAGACATTGTACGAGGGATAACAAACCCCCATAATTCTTTCCATGAAACAAGGTGCAAAAGCTAGTGTTCCTTCTTCGTTCAGCGAAGAACTCCAAAATTCAGCCAAGTCTCCGGAATACCAGTGGTTGAACGATGCTTCGTTCGGATCAAAAAAAGCAAGCATACCATGACCGACAGGAATAATGGCAAAACCAAAAGAATCCCTCCCGTTGCCGCTAAGCGAATCCCCCACATCCTCGTCGAAATACTTTGCCCAGCCCTTCCGGGACTTGAGATGTAGCCCGGCAACATCCTTACCGCCCACAGCACTGAACAAGGTGGCCCATTCCGTAGAATCCGGCAAGTGCCAGCCCGAAGGGCATGCGATCAAAGCGCTTTCCAAATCATACGCACGACGATTTTTTGAACACTCACTTGGATTATTCTCTTCAAGGCAACGACTACCGCTCATTTTATATTCCAAATTTTCCGCCATCCAGGTCTGGCT
Organism: Fibrobacter sp. UWB10; assembly: GCF_900182935.1. Taxonomy (NCBI): domain Bacteria; kingdom Pseudomonadati; phylum Fibrobacterota; class Fibrobacteria; order Fibrobacterales; family Fibrobacteraceae; genus Fibrobacter; species Fibrobacter sp. UWB10. The sequence goes on from NZ_FXUE01000005.1 coordinate 23,929, forward strand.
TCCGATGCGGGTATACTTATAGACATGACCGTCACGCGCATCCTTGAACGTACCATAATTTCGCTCATTGTTCTTCACACAGCGCACATACCCCATGCTTTCGGTTTCCACATACTGGACATTCTCGGCACTTGTATAATAAACCATGTCGGGACTTCCTGACAGAGTTTCATTTTCATCGGCAGTCCATACACCCCCATAAAAGACACCCTCGGATGAACCATAGGGAATAAACGAAAGTCCTATCCTGTCGTTACCCGCACCGTTGGAATTCCAGCCTTTATAAGACTTCAACGCGGTTCCTTCCTTGCCCAGATTATCGATCAGGTCGTAAAGGAACTGGAACTCTTTTTTCGTGGGCATATGCCAACCCACCGGACAAACACCCTGATGGTAAACTGGGTCAACAGCAGCATCTGCATGGGCATTTGCATTCTTGTACGATTTGTCGAGATTCATCGCCGCCGTCCACGTATAGAGCCTTCCGGCCATCGAGCACAAGCTCCCATCACCAAGGGGACACTTCATTTCGGATTTGGTGTTGCTATAAAGATCTCCATCGTAAGAAGTCGGAGTATAGTTCAGGTTTTGCGCCATCCAGACAACGGCCTCGTCGCCGGAACCAAACGTCATAATCCTGTAGGTTTGCTGGTCGCGGCTATCTTTCATCGTTTCGTACTTGATATACGGGCTTTCGAAATACTTCCTTAAGTAATTCGATGTAAGTTCCTCATAGGAGGAACTGCTAGCTACTTCAACCGAGCTACTGTATTCTTCCACAGAGCTACTTGATACTCCTGCCGAACTGCTGGATTCTTTCACAGAGCTACTCGATACTCCTGCCGAACTGCTGGATTCTTTCACAGAGCTACTCGATACTTCTGCCGAACTGCTGGATTCTTTCACAGAGCTACTCGATACTTCTGCCGAACTGCCGGACTCTTCTACAGAGCTACTCGATACTTCTGCCGAACTGCTGGACTCTTCTACAGAGCTACTCGATACTTCTGCCGAACTGCTGGATTTAGCGGAAGAAGACTCTGAGGATGATGACTCTGACAAAGACTGTTCCGAAGAAGACGAATTGGCAGAACTACTTGAATTGTCGTCTTGCGAACTAGAAGAACTTTGCAAATTATCCTTGGAAGAACTGCTCGACTTTTCGGACGAAGATGAATCATAAGAACAGGGATCGTCGTCAATCGGCTTTACGGAAGAGGAGTCATCCTCACAAGCCGCAAAAAACGCAAACAACCCCATCAAGGCAAAGTATTTCCCAAACGACAATATGCTTTTAGAAGCAAACATCTTCATTCATCCTCCTAGACTATCAGAACAAGTAGGTAAAGGTCGGACCCATATAGGTCACATGAAGCATTGTCGTCGAACCGCTACCAAAACGCGACTCGATGTAATCAAGGCCCAAAATGAACCCAACGCGGTAATGTTGCTTGATTGTGTAGCCCAGCGTATAAAATCCCGAAGCGGTATATTCGCAATCCTGGGACAAATCTTCTGTCGTACTTTTTCCGTCTTCTTCGCCCCAGAAAAAATAAGCTAGACCGTAGGTGCCGCCACCGCCCATATAGAATCCCTTTATATGGAAATCCAGTTCCAGGCGCAAATAGGATTCAAAATACGAGATGCCTCCCGTATGCCCCGTGCGTTCCCAAGACCAGCCATTACGATTAAAGCCCAGCGCCGGAGATAACGAGAGCCAGCTAAACGGACGGAATTCCCACCCTCCGTAAACATGCACATTTCCGTAGCCATTATATGAAGCCGTTCCGCCCCAATCCACGCTCCAATCCGTATATTCTCTGTTAAGGTATTGCACCTCGACTTTTGACGGGGCAATCATGCCGCCAACAAAAAAACGGGACTTGTAATCGTTCGCAAAAGCAAGCACCGGAAGCAGCAAAAGCAACAAAAACTTTTTCATCATCCGCCCCCTATTCCTTTAGCGACCCTTTGCAGGCGTTCTTGTCATCGGTACGGGAGAATTTCCTGATCGACTCTGAATAATACACACCCCCAAACTTATCTTCTATCTTCAAGTAGAAGTCGAGACCGCTCAGTTTTCCATCAACCAGTCGGATTCCCTTATCTGCATAATTGTTGCCTCCCGTCTCCTTGTTATCCCAATAATACTTCCAGTCTTCTCCCCCCGTCCCCATAAAGCTGACCGTAGCGGGCATCACGGTTCCATTCACTTCCGCCGAATAATCCGGAAAATATTCCGAACCGACAAACTTCATGACATAAGTAAAAGATGAATCCTTGCCGACGCAAAATTCCACACACGTCTTTGAAGGCGCGGCAACCACCGTTTCGTTCCGGATGACGCCCGGTTCCTGGAATGTTACCCAACGTTCGGTGCCAATGTTTTCCGTAGAAAGCCAACAACCGGCAACGTCTTCGATACTCGGAGCATAATCCGATTCGTCATCGACATCATAAATAGAGCAGCCGCCCATTACCAACGGCAATAAGGCTAAAAGGCCCCCAAGACTATATTTCATGTACTCCCCCATTACTTTCATTTCTTATTAGAAGAAGCTTCCCTTGATGCCGACGGCAATGGTCCACTGCTGGCCAAAGTCACTCCAGTCCGGAGCGTCCCAGCTGCGCATGGGGCTTTCGTCGTATTCGTCATCGGGGTCAGCCGCATTGCTCTTGTCGTGGAGCGGCAAAGAGATTGCAAGGAACACCGGGAAGTCCGCATTCGAGAATTCGATGCCGTAGGCAAAGGCCACAGACCATGCCTGATGATCGGGGTCCGGACGCGGATCGTAGGTTCCGACCTTTTCAGAATTAATCCAGGCAACACCAAGCGGAACCGAGAAGTTCACGCCGAAGCTCTGCACGATTCCCGGACGGCCACGATAACCGTAAGCGATGGAACCGCCCACAGAAGGCGGAGTGTAGGCGCCGAGGTCGTTTTCGCCATACGGCTTAAAGCGATATTCAAAGCGGTCGCCATCGTGATCCATGCCTTCCCAGTAAGAATCGTTGAATTCATTTTCGCCCGAAATCAAGTGCATGGCAAACGGATGCGTGTAGCTAAGACTGTACAGCCAAATTCCCTTGTCCGTGTCTCGGCTGTAATCCCAACCGAGCGTGAGCGAATACAAGCCCGAGCCTTTCTGGAAACTGCTCGGCAAAAGTTCCTTGCCAGAATCAGTACCGCGCTTGATGTCGTACTGACCAGTGGGAATCGAGAGGCTTGCAGAAAGCGATGCGGCACCACCGCTACCGATTGTTTTGCTAAAGTCGATAGATACATCGCCCAAGCCGCCCGTGGTGCGGTCCGCCGGAATCTGGTTACTGCGGTACTGGACTTCGCCACTATGGCTCATCCACGGAATAGACACGCCAAGCTTGGTCGACCAAGTAGGCTTGATAGACAAATGCGGTGTAAACGTGACACCCGTAAAGTTCTGACCGACGGTGTACTTGGTAAACGCTTCGACTTCAAGATAACCGCCAGAGACACCCTGACCAATCCACTTGATACCATCGCCCGAACCGCCACCGGAACCGCCTGCACCGCAACCACCAATGGACTGCCACGGAGTCGCCACTTCTACAGGCGAATTAAAACCGGCATAAAATGCGCCACCCGCTACAGCAGCCAAGGCAACGCCAGACAAAATCCCGCTAAATAAATTCTTCTTCATCTTTTACCTCACGGGAGCTTCAGCAAATAGCCATTGTTTGCGCCAGTCGCCAAGAAGAATCCATCTGGCGAACGGCCACCAATCATCGGGACCGAGGCAATTTCTTTAGCATTGTCCACCCATTCAAACGCAAGGTCTGCAGGAGCATTGGCTGCCAACTTGATTTCGCGCATCATCGTGCGGCCAGCGCTACCGTTTTGCACCGAGGCATCAGACAGATCGTTCTTGTTCACATACTGCGACCCCTGCGGGAATTCTGTCCACACCACAAAAAGACGGTCAGCAAAAGTAAACCAGTGCGGCTGAACCGGTTCAGAAATCATGTCAGACTTCTTTTCGATTTCAAACGGAGTAGCATTCTTCGAAAGTTCCTGAATAAAGGAGCGCCAACCCGTCATCGCTGCGTTAATCACGTTATAGACCACATACTTGCCATCCGGCGAAATCATGGGGCTATCCATCATCCAGCCATCAACGCCTGAAGGTTTCTTGAGCGTAAAGGACTTTTTGGTGCCACCATTGGCGTAGTCTACAAATACAATTTGGTCTTTCTTGTTCACGTAAACAAGGCGAACATCTTTGGTACCAAAGAATCCTTCCACCTTGGAATCATCGGCCGAAGAATCGCGCACGGCATCGGGATTCACCCACAAGTGCGGAGTCGCGAATTCGCTCATGTCCTTATCATAGAAGAAGAACTGCTTTTTGTCAGACATGCGAACCGCAAACAGACCGTAGTCCAAATTTTCGCAAGACTTGCTACCCTTGGTATCGTAGGCACGGAGCGCCACAATGAAATTCGGGTGCGTACTCCATTCCGGGTCTTGGAACTGGCAATCGCCCGCTTCGGTATCGCGCATCAAGTACCAAAGAACCTTACCCGAAGTATCGGACACCGAAAGACGGTCATGCTGCACCACCTTCGAAGTCGTGTACACGGAATCGGGGGCTTCTACATTCAGCTTGCCGCCAAAGTTCAGCCAAAGCATTGCAGCCGGATAATTTTCAGGATCCTGAGAAACGGAAGGGTTGCAAATTTGCTTACCATCGTTCACAGCAAAAATCGAGCCCGTTTCCGATGTTTTATTGGAAGTTTCTGAGCCCGCAAACTGTTCCGGCTCGTAAACGCAAGCCGAAAGAGCAAATAATAAAGACAATGAGGCGAATTTTAAATAACGCATTGTCCGAAATATACTAAAACTTGATACGCTTCACGTGGTAGAAATAGATTCCCATGACAACAGAAATCGTAAGAATCCAGCTTATCGGGTATACAACCATGAGTGAAGTAAACGATTTGTACTTGGGGAACACGAAAATCACCCAAAGAATACGGATTCCGCAGACCCCAGCCATGCAGGTGAGCGCCGGAGCCAAGGACTTGCCCATTCCCGAAAGCGCCCCCGAAAACACATCTAGGAACACATTTATTGCCAAGAGTCCGACCACCACATACATGCGGATAGAACCGATTTCAATGATTTCGGCGTTAGACGTAAACACGCTCAACAGGGGCTTTGCAAAAATACAGCAGAGAGCACTCAGCACGATTGTAGAAGAGCAGCCCAACAGAAGCGTCCAGCGGACCGAGCGACGGCAGCGTTCCATATTCTTGGCGCCAAAGTTTTGCCCGACAAAGGTAACACACGCCTGGGAAAAAGAACTTAGCCAGTAATACACCACGAATTCATAGTTGAGCGCCACAGACGAAGCGGCCACCGTCAAAGAGCCGAGGCTATTGATAGCCGACTGCAAGCACACATTGCTAAACGAAAATACGACGCCGCGAAGCCCTGTAGGAATTCCCACGCGCAGAATGCGACTCAAGAAGAAGGGCGTCACGCGCAACTTCCAGAATTCCAGTTTGAAAGGACCCACCTCATGCAACAAGAGGTAGAACAAAGTAACACCACTGATGACGTTTGCAAACACGGTCGCAATAGCCACGCCCGACACGCCCATGTCAAAGCCTGCCACCAGAATCAGGTTCAGCACCACATTCACCGCGCCCGCCACCATGAGCACATAAAGCGGGCGCTTTGTATCGCCCTTGCTACGCAAGACAGCAGACACAAAATTGTAGACCATCACAAAGGGCATGCCCGCAAAATAGATTTGCAGGTAACGCACCGCCATATCCAACACATCAGCCGGAGTCGAAATCAACTCAAGAATCGGCCTAGCAAAAAAGATGCCTACAAAAGAAAGGAATATTCCGCTAAAGAAGGCGACCATCACCGACGTGTGCACGCTGCGGGTCACAGAACGGTAACTGCGTTCGCCAATGGAATTGGCCACCACCACGTTTGCGCCTACAGAAAGGCCAACGAACAAGTTAATTAGCAAGTTGATGACGAAGGTGTTAGCGCCCACGGCAGCCAAAGCCTTGTCGCCCGCAAACTGTCCGACCACGGCAACGTCTGCCAAGTTGAACATCTGCTGGAAAATACTGCTCAAGGCAATAGGGATAGCAAACCTCAGGATTTTTCTCCCGAGGGGCCCATTCAGCATATCTATATTCGTCTTCGACGACTGCCCTGCCATACCTTACCTTAAAAACGGGCGTAAATTTAGATTTTCATGGGACTGCCTACAAGGGCATTTTTCTACCTTTACATCGCAAAAAAACAAATGGCAGCAATGCCTTTTAAAATTGGAGATTATCATGGGTTTTAAATGCGGTATCGTAGGCCTCCCCAACGTGGGCAAGTCCACCATCTTTAACGCCATCACCAACGCCGGCGCCGAAGCAGCCAACTATCCGTTCTGCACTATCGAACCGAACGTGGGCATGGTGAGCGTGCCGGACAGCCGCCTCGACGAACTGGTCAAGGTCTACAATCCGAAATCCATCGTTCCCGCCGTTACAGAATTTGTGGACATTGCAGGCCTTGTAAAGGGTGCCGCCCAGGGCGAAGGCCTCGGCAACCAGTTCCTGACCCACATTCGTGAATGCGAAGCCATCATGGAAGTCATCCGCTGCTTCGACGACGAAAACATCGTGCACGTGCATGGTTCTGTGGATCCGGTCCGCGACGTGGAAATCATCGAAACCGAACTGATTTTGAAGGACCTCGACTCTGTCGAAAAGCGCCTCGCTACCGAAGCCAAGGCAGCCCGTATGGGTGGTGCCGAAGCTAAGGCCCGCCTCGCCGCTTGCGAAAAGCTCCGCGACGCCTTCCAGGAAGGCAAGGCCGCCCGCACCGTGATGCACGACAGCGAAGAAATGGAACTCATCGTTAAAGATTTGGCCCTGTTGACCGCAAAGCCGCTCTTCTACTGCGCGAACGTCAAGGAAGACGACATCCTGACCGGTAACGCCTATGTGGAAAAGCTCAAAGAATACGCAGCCGCAAACGGCCACGAAGTCATCATGATCAGCGGCAAGATCGAAGAAGAACTTTCTGCGATGGAACCTGCGGACAAGGTGGAATTCCTGAAGGAACTCGGCATGAAGGAATCGGGCCTCGACGCCGTGGTTCGTAAGGGCTACGAAATTCTTGGACTGCGAACCTTCTTTACCGCTGGCGAAAAGGAATGCCGCGCTTGGACGTTCCATGCTGGCTACAAGGCTCCGCAGTGCGCAGGCGTGATTCACACCGACTTCGAACGTGGCTTCATTCGCGCCGAAACTTTGAGCTACGAAGACTTCCTGAAGCATGGCAGCTGGAACGCCGCCAAGGAAGCAGGCCTTGTCCGCACCGAAGGCAAGGACTACGTGGTACAGGATGGCGACATCATGTACTTCTTGTTCAATGTATAATGCATAACAATGTGTAATGTTTAATGAAAAATGTGAGATGGGTAATCGCTCATCTCACATTTCACATTCCACATTTCTCATTAGCGGGTTTGCCGCTTTTTTCTTGCTTATTGCGCTTTCTTTTTCGCGGCGCGGCGCGCTTTAAGTTCTTCTACAATCGGCCGGATGATAGTCGCGAGGTTCATCGCGGTTCCGATTAGAATCATAAACGATGCCGCATGAATCCCAACGCCAGGTTCCACCTTCAAGAGCGAGACTCCCATCGCTGAACTAATCTGCCCGAGTTTCGCTAGGAAAAACCACATTGATACCATCGTTAGCATTCCGATTGTAATGGAGCCCAGCGGAGTAAAGAACGCAAACAAGCCCGCAATCACGGCGCCCACGAGAATCACGTAGAGAAACGGCACCGGCTCCATTTTCGGGAAATGAGGCATGGTCTGCCGGAATTTTTCCATGGCAGGCGGATTGCCAGTTTCCATCTTTTTCAGAATTCCCAAGGCAGGTTCCTTCAGTTCCTGTTCCAAGTCGAGACCCGAAGCAAGTTCATAAAGGCTGGGTTCGGCAATCACTTCGTCGGCGCAGGAAACATTTGCCAGCGGCATCAACAATGCCAAAATAACCAGCAAATACGGAATCGCCGTCAGCTTTTTAAATAGACGCATTTCTTTAAGCATTACTTTCCTTCAAACAGATTCCTGGGGAATGCACAGCGGAAGCCGATGGCATCAGACCAATAACGCGGATCTTCATCGTCGCGTTCCGTCAAATTCAAATCGTCTTCTTTGTCCTTCCAAGAGCCCCCCTTATAAACCTTGGAAGAACCAATCATAGCCCCCGTCGGGTTAGAAGATTCCACCCAGACCGAGAACATGAAATACTTGTCACGAGTCCATTCGGCGACATTGCCCGACATATCGAAAATGCCCCAAGCATTGGACTTTTTGCTACTTACCGGCTGCGGGCCATATCCCGGATTCTTTTTGCCCAGGCTATAAGAGTTGGCCTTGTAAATAGCGTACACAGCTGGATTCGGGTCTTCGTCGAGATTCCAGAGAGCGCCTTCGTTATTGTCGGCGCGGCCAGCAAATTCCCACTGAGCTTCGGTCGGCAGGTCTCCACCTAATTCCTTGCAGAAAGCCTGAGCGTCGTGCCAGGTAATGTTATGCACCGGGTGGCGAGCGCCCGTAAAGGTCGAGCGGTCCTCTATACGTTCCTTCGCATCTTTCTTGTCCATCACATCTTTGAAGAACTGCTGAGTCACTTCGGTCGTGTGGATTGCATACGGAGAAAGCGAGACAATCTTGCCCTTGTAGCGGAACGAGCCAGAATCAATCAAGGCCACCGTACCGCGGTCCCTGTCGCGCACAACGCGCGGAACCTTCATGGAAACATCGAGCAAAACGCCACTATTGTCTTCCTGTTTGATTTTTGCCCTCGGTTCTTGCACCTTATGGGCAGGTTCATCAATCGGGCGGTTCAGCCATTCCTGGACTTCGGGGTCATCGTAAATGTACGCCGGAAGTTCAAAGGAACCATAACTCTTGACAGGCTTGTCCTTCACAAACAATTCAAACTTTTGATAGCGGTAATGGTGGCGACCTTTCAAGTCCCCTTCATGGTAAATCCACACCGGCTTGTTTCTTTCGATAGAGAAGAAGGCGCGAGAAGGAGAATTCTTGAGCAGGGCCAAGAGCGAATCGGCCGTATAACCTTCGACATTACCCACCCAGGAAACATCGTAGCGGTCTCCCTGTCGGCCATAATTAATGCGGACAGCCTTCATTTTGCAGACGCGCTTTGTCTTCGGTGCAGGCGGTTCCGCCGGAGCAACCACAGAATCCTTGGCGCTAGAATCCTTTACCGCCTTCTTTTGGGCAGCAGCCTTGGCAATGGAATCCTGTTTCAGCGCGGCCAGGGTCGCGGCAGAATCAATCACGTCTTCGCAAGCGTTTTCGTCGTAAACAGGGTCAATCGCAGTCGGAACCAAAGATACACGATGCGGGATTTTCTCCAGGCTATCAATTTTATGGCGAAGGGCAACGTTTACGACACTCGCTGAGCCCATTCTATTCATGCGCCAATAGAGTTTGGCTTCGTCACGTTTGCCTTCGTAGCGCTTTCGGTACTGGATATAGACACTATCGTCTGCGGCCACCCCGAGATACAGAGGCTTATGGAGTTTCGGATAAATCTTGTCAAATTCATTCGTGTCGACTTTTTCGACCGAGGCCTGAACTTCGCGAGAAAGAATATCGAACAGGTGTTCGGTTTCTTCGAGAGTCTTGGCAACGGAAACGGCATGCAAAGTAACAGAAGTGGTAGCCCTGACCTTGGACGCAGTGTCTACAACCGGCATTTGCGGTTTAAGCTCTACCAAAGAGCCTCCCGGAACAGAAACTGCATCGACATACGGCAGGTGATTCGGAGCCGAGAACGAGAATGCGTACATGCCCGCTTCAACCGGGTAAACAAGCGGAGCCACTTCCTTCATCGGGACTGACAGCGAAGTCGCTTCCCAGCCCTTGGCCGGAGACTTGATAGCAATGATTCCCGGGCGAGCAGTTTCCTGAATAGTTTGCCATTGGCCGTTTCTTCTAAAATAAAGTTTCGGAACGCGCGGAGAATAAAGGTAATTCTTGTCAAAATAAATGTCCGCTTCGTCCTGGAACGCTCTAGAAGTCTGAGAACCATAGAAACGCAGAAGCATAACTTCGGCCGGCTTCAGATAATTATCAGCCAAGCTGAAGGCATGGAGTTTTTCAAAATTAGTGGGATTTACCGGACCAGAGAACCACAGATATTCCTTGGGGCCCTTTTTATGGCGCAAGAACATAATGTTCGTGCGGAGGGGAACCATCGGGGATTCCGACAAAATCAGGTTTTCGTTCTTAACAATTGCCATATTGGCAATTGGCTCCATCAAAGCACCTTCCTTGAACATTGTCGGGGCAACTCTGAAATTCTTGTCGCTATCGGCCAACGTCATAATCGGCAACAGCAACAAAAGCGGAAGCAAACGAGTAAAGGACATATCTTCTCCTGTATTCTATCTAATTGAAATATAAAAACATTTCATTATTTTCACACAAAAGAGCGCCCTTTAGACTTCGTTCGTTCCCATATTAAGTAAATACCCGCCATTTTCACCACCAACAGGGCCAAGTTCCACCTTCCAATCCGCAAGGCGAATAATGTCCGGATGGTGTTCGATGACTATGACCGTGTCGCCGCGGGCAGAAAGTTTGCGCAACATGTTCCAGAGAATCTGAATATCCTTGAGGTGGAGTCCTGTAGTCGGCTCGTCGAGCAGGTAAACCATTTCCTGGGCGGGTTTGCGGGCAAGTTCCGCAGCCAATTTCAGGCGCTGGGATTCGCCGCCGCTGAGCGTCGTCACAGATTGTCCGAGTTTCACGTACGGGAGACCCACATCGCGCAGGCATTCCAGCTTCGGCAAAATTTTCGGTTGATCCTTGAAGAACTCGCAGGCTTCGGCCACGCGCATGTCGAGCACGTCGGCGATATTCTTGCCCTTGAAAGTCACGGTGAGGGTTTCCTGATTGTAGCGCTTGCCGCCGCAAACATCGCAGACTTCCCACACATCCGAAAGGAAGTGCATTTCTACCGAGATGGCGCCGCGGCCTTCGCAGGCCTCGCAGCGGCCGCGAGCCAAGTTGTAGCTGAAGCGGCCATAGTCGAAGCCTTTCAACTTGGCTTGCGGCAGTTTGGCGAATAGCTTGCGTATGTCGTCAAACACGCCAGTGAAACTCGCGGGCGTGCTGCGAGGAGTTCCCGAAATCGGGCTTTGGTCAACAAGCAAGACTTCACCGTTCTGCTTCTTGCGACCGCGGGCCTGGAATTTCTTTTTGAGGCGCGGGAAGATTTCGTCCATGACCATGGAACTCTTGCCCGAGCCAGACACACCGCAGACCACGCTAATGGCGCCCTTCGGGAATTTTACAGACAAATTCTTAAGGTTATTGTGGTTCAACTTTTCGAATTCGTAGAATTCCGTAGAATCGGTAATGGGCTTTGCCGCAATCTCGTTTGCCATCGGGATGGTATGCGTCAGGTACTTGACCGTCTCGCTACGCGGGAATTGCTGCAAGGCATAAGGCTTGGAAAGCTGTTCCGGAGAACCTTCGGCAACGACTTCACCGCCGAACTCGCCCGCCGCCGGGCCCATATCGATAATATGGTCCGCCGCCTGCATCATCTTCATATCATGTTCCACCACGACAAGTGTATTGCCGAGATCGCGCAAACGGTAAAGCGTGTTAAGCAACATAGCGGTATCGCTTTCGTGCAAACCTACCGTAGGTTCATCAAGCACGTAGAGCACGCCTTCGAGGCCGCTACCAATCTGGCTAGCCAAGCGAATGCGCTGAGATTCACCGCCGGAGAGCGTGTCACCCGCGCGGTCGAGGCCAATATAGCCGAGCCCCACGCCCTTCAAGAAGTTGAGACGCCCGACAATTTCGCGGAGCAAGGGTTCCGCGACCGTCATCTTACCATCGGGATTCTTGTCTTTTCCGAAATTGTCGCGTTTGAAGTTTTCGTTGCTGAACCATTCGAGCGCCTGGGCGATACTCATGTGGTTCACATCCATAATGTTCTTGTCACCGATGCGAACCGCCAAATATTCCGGCTTCAAGCGTTCGCCGTGACAATCCGGGCAAACTTCGCCATCTTTAAAGTGGCCAAGGCCAAGGCAGGTTTCGCAGGCACCCCAGTGCGTGTTGAAACTGAAGTGTTTCGGGTTCAGCGCCGAATCCATGTACCAGCCGCAATCGGGGCAGCCCGGTTTTTCGGAGCAAGCGAGGCGTCCACCCTTCTCGTCTTCTACATACAGGATTCCGTTGCCGTCGCGGTAGCCGCGTTCAAATGCTTCCACCAAGCGGGCACGATTGTCTTCTTTCACCACAACCGTATCGACGACAGCGAACAACTGCTTTTCGCGGGTCGGGATTTTCGGCAGCGGGAGTTCCACCAGTTTATCGCCGAGGTAAACCTTGCGGTAACCCTTCTCAGTGAGAATTTTCGAAAGTTTCAGCACGTCCTTGATTTCGAACGGGGCAAGGACGGTCACCTTCTTGTTCAAGTCGCGATCGAAGGCGTATTGCATCAGGTCGCCCGCGCTGTACGAAGACACGGGCTTCCCGCATTTCAAGCAATGCGGGGTGCCGACCCTCGCCCAGAAAATGCGGAAGTAGTCATAGATTTCGGTGAGGGTCGCCACCGTAGAGCGCGGGCTCTTGCTCGCACTCTTCTGGTCGATAGCAATTGCCGGCGCGAGGCCCGAAATAGAATCGATGCTTCCGTGATCAGGGCGTCCGAGGAATCGGCGAGCATACGTACTCAACGTTTCCACAAAGCGACGCTGGCCTTCGCTAAAGAGCGTATGGAAAGCGAGGCTCGACTTACCGGAGCCCGAAACGCCTGTCACCACCGTGAGCTTGTGCCGCGGAATCGTGACGTCAATGTTCTTGAGGTTATGCTTGCGGGCGCCATGTACCTCGATATCCAGCGACAAGTCTTCGCCGCCCTTGAGCGTACGATCAAAATGATGATTTTCACCATGCTTTTTCGCAAGCACCGGCGCAAGGTACTTACCCGTCTCGGACTTTTTGCATTTCGCAATCTGCTCCGGCGTTCCCGTCGCAATGATTTTACCACCGTGAACACCCGCATCTGGGCCCAAATCGATAATCCAGTCGGCGCATTTAATCACGTCCAGATTGTGTTCGATAATCACGACGCTATTGCCGAGACCGCGCAGGCGATTCAAGCAATCCATGAGCTTGCGGATATCTTCAAAATGCAAGCCCGTCGTCGGTTCGTCGAGCAGGTAGAGCGTCTTGCCGGTACCCGGGCGACGGAGTTCCGACGCAATCTTGATACGCTGCGCTTCACCGCCACTGAGCGTTGTCGAAGGCTGGCCCAAAGTCAAGTAGCCAAGGCCCACTTCCACCAGCAAGTTCAGCGGTTCTGCAATCTTCGAAATATCCTTGAAGAATTCCGCCGCATCCGCAATGCTCATATCCAAAATTTCAGAAACGTTCTTGCCCTTGTAATAAACTTCGCGAGTAGCATCGTTAAAGCGCTTGCCGCCGCACACCTCGCAAGTCACCTGCACACTCGGCAAAATATGCATATCCACGATTTTCACGCCCGCGCCTTCGCAGGCATCACAGCGGCCGCCCTTCACGTTAAAGCTGAAACGGCTCTTGCTGTAACCGCGAATCTTGCTTTCTTCCATGCTGGCGAAAAGGTCGCGCACATCGTCCCAAATCTTGGTATACGTCGCCGGATTGCTTCGCGGTGTGCGGCCAATCGGCGTCTGGTCGATTTCAATCACCTTGTCGATATTTTCGAGACCTTCGAGGTGATCGAACTTGCCGACCGGTTCTTCGGAATTGAAGAACACGCGGGCCAATTCGCGGCGCAGAATCTGATTAATCAGCGTACTCTTACCGGAGCCCGAAACGCCCGTCACCACCGTCAGCGCACCGTCCAGCGGGATTTCCACATCAATATTCTTCAGGTTGTTTTCGGCGGCACCGCAAATCTTGAGCTTCGGCGTATTCTTGTCAATCTTCTTGCGGGTCGCAGGAATTTCAATTGCCTTACGGCCGCTCAAATAAGCGCCCGTCAGCGAAGCCTTATTCTTTTCCAGCTCTTCGACAGTTCCCGCCGCAATCACGCGACCGCCTTCCACGCCGGCACCCGGCCCCACGTCAATCACGCAGTCCGCATGGCGCATGGTGTCTTCGTCGTGTTCCACGATAATCAGGGAGTTACCCTGCGCCCTCAAATGCTCCAACATCCCGAGCAGTTTATCGTTATCGCGGGGGTGGAGCCCGATGCTCGGCTCGTCAAGCACGTAAAGCACACCCTGCAAGCCGGCGCCCACAGCGCTTGCAAGCCTGATTCGTTGCGCTTCACCACCCGAAAGCGTGGACGCCTTGCGGTTGATGGTCAAGTACCCCAGCCCCACCGCATTCAAGAACGAAAGTCGCCCGCGAATTTCCTTCAGAATTTCCTTGCCGATTCGCTTTTCCTTTTCGGACAAGTCAATCTTATTGAAGAAATCCACCGACTTCTCGACGGACCATTCCGTCATCTCGGTCAGATTCACACCATGGAACGTGACCGCATTCGCCGTGCGGTTGATTCGCGTACCGTGACATTCAGGGCAAACGCCAATCTGCATGTACTTGCGGAAATGGTAAATGTGCCACATGTCCCACAGTTCCTGCATAATCGGGATGATGCCGCGCTCTGATTCACTCGGCGTGCCGTATAAGACGGCATCCTGCTGCGCCTTCTTAAGCTTATTCCACGGCGTATCCAGCGAAAAGTGCATTTCGTTGGCGATATTACGCAAGTTGCGACGACCGAAATCGCTAAAAATCAGATTGCCATCGTCCTTCTTGATGGTGGCAATACAGCCGTCCTTAATAGACTTCGTCTTGTCCGGGATAATCAAGTCCAAATCAAACTTGTAACTCTCCCCCATGCCTTTACAAGCGGGGCAGCGGCCCTTGGGGTCGTTAAAGCTAAAGAATCGCGGTTCCAGTTCTGGAATAGAAATTCCGCACTTGGGGCAAGCGAGCAATGTGCCCTGCAGGCGATATTCTTCCTTTGCATCTCCGGCGCCATCCTTGCCCGAACCGCCCGCGGCCAGCAAGAAACTCACCAACTTTCCGTCGGTCAGTTTCAAAGCGCCTTCCAGCGCTTCGCGCAAACGGCTCATGTTCTTGCGCTCCAGCGTCAAGCGGTCAATCACCGCTTCAATGGTATGCTTCTCGTAACGCACCAGCGCGGGGACATCTTCCAAACGGTAAATCGTGCCGTCCACGCGGGCACGCACAAAGCCATTTTCCTTGAGTTCAGCCAATTCCTTGCGGTATTCGCCCTTGCGCTCCTGCACAATCGGCGCCATCACCGTAATCTGCTTGCCCTCGTCACTCACATACAAATTATCGACAATCTGATCTACTGTCTGCGCTTGGATGACGCGCCCGCAATCAGGGCAATGCGGCACACCTAGGCGCGCAAAAAGCAGACGATAATGGTCCAAGATTTCCACCACCGTACCCACCGTAGAACGCGGGTTACGGTTCACCGTCTTCTGGTCAATCGAAATCGTCGGCGAAATGCCGCGCACGCTTTCTACCTCAGGGTGCTTCATGCGGCCTATGAACTGGCGCGCGTACGCCGAAAGCGATTCCACAAAGCGACGCTGACCTTCCTGGAACACCGTATCAAACGCAAGGCTCGACTTGCCCGAACCCGACACACCGGTCACCACCACAATAGAATCGCGGGGAATAGAAAGGTTCACATGGCGTAAGTTATGCTCGTGGGCGTCGCGGATTTCGATGGATTTTGTCATGCTCCCGAATATAGAAAAAGACGGCCAAGCCGTCTAATTCTTAGTGCACTAATGTGCAGATTTTCAAAAAAAAACTCTGTCGAACTAAATCGTTCTTTAATCCTTTACACAGCGAACCGAACATGCTACCACTTTTTCGTTCTTTTTCAAAGACGCCTTCTGGTAGTCCGAATAAAGCATATATGCAAAGCCGGGCGAGATATCGTAAGAAGTCCAAAGGCATGCAAAGTGACCCGTTTTTTCCATATTGTATCCTGCGGGAAGAAGCGAAAATCCGTACACATCATGGAATGAATTATCGATATTTCCATATTCTTCAACCCAGGAATCAGCATAAGCCTTCAAGTTACTGTTTTTAGAAGTTGATTCCTTGACTGCATAAAGCAATGTCTTGTATTCGGCAAGTCCAGGCAAATGCCAACCTTCAGGACAAATCCCACGAACATTCTTCGGGCGGTCGCAATATTTTTGGAAGCCACAACCAATCGAGGCGTCGGAATAATAGCCTAGACTATCCATAACCACAGCCCAGTTATACGCAGTTCCGTACTTGGCACAAGAATCCTGGCTGTTGTCGATGCAACCAGATATGTACGGATACTCCAGTTTCAAGTTTTCCGCCATCCATGTTTGATTTCCAATCACGACAGTCTTGTATTCATTGCCATCGCGACTATCTTTGAATGTTCCGTATTCACAGTTGTCCTCGTCTTTCGTCCTGCATGGTTCCTGCGCTACGACATCCGCCGAATCGGGCAAGGGCTCATAAAAGTCATCATCCTTCACACACCTTACGACCATATAGCAGTCCGCACTATTATCTTTCCATTCCACCGGTTTTTCCGCTTCCAGGTTGAAGGAATACAGGCTACCGTACTGAGCGTACTCAGCCGACATAAATACAGCCCTAGTATTGACCGATCTAATGCACTTCATTCCCGAAGGAACCGCAGCAAATCCATAGATGTCCGTCT
The DNA here is from genome assembly GCF_900182935.1 of Fibrobacter sp. UWB10. Lineage (NCBI taxonomy): Bacteria > Pseudomonadati > Fibrobacterota > Fibrobacteria > Fibrobacterales > Fibrobacteraceae > Fibrobacter > Fibrobacter sp. UWB10. The sequence continues at coordinate 40,744 of NZ_FXUE01000005.1, forward strand.
CGCCCTGCCTATCGTACCAAGCGTCTGTTGACCGCAACAGTTTACCCGCGGAATCTGGACCACCAACAGCCATCACCAGTTTGCTAAAATCCATAAATCTCGGGAGATGCCAGCCTGCAGGGCACGAGACTTTCGCATCTTGGTCCCAATAGTAACGCCCTAGAGTAGGATCGGCTATATCTGGAGTATAATCATAGGAATAGTTTTTGGCAGGATCCGTGTAGTTCAAATTCTGCGCCATCCAGGTCTGTTCGCCAATGACAACATACCGATAAGGCTGTCCATCGCGTTCGTCAATAAAAATTTGCTCACTACTCGAACTATAATGTTCCTGGGAACTGCTGGATATTTCTACCGAGCTGCTCGATTCCTCAATGGAACTGCTAGATTCCTGTTCTAAATATTCAGCCGACGAAGAATCGTCACTGGAACATGCAGCCAGTGCAACAAAAGCGATTGTCGTCAATCTCAAAAAAAATGTAGATTTATTCATTTCGATAGTCCTTGTTCTACTCTCTTCCAAATATATATTAAAAGGTGGCCGCAAAGCCACCTTAATTTGTCCAAAAGATGTTTTTTACTTACGGCGCATCCAGAAGGCCATAAAGACAAGCACCGAGAGAATACACACTGCAATAATCAGCCAGAAGGCCATGGGCGAACCGACAGTTGCGTCGCCATTCATGCCAAAGGGCAGCTTCACGTTCATGCCAAACAAGCTTGCGAAGAACGTCGGGAGAGAAATAGAAATCGTCACGATGGTCAAGTTCTTCATCAGCGTGTTCACGTTGTTGCTGATGACGCTTGCGCGGGCATCCATCATGGACGTCAAAATGTTGGCGTAGATTTCAGCTTGCTGCAGACTCTGGCGGTTTTCAATCACGATATCGTCCAGCAGTTCCCGTTCGCTTTCAGACCAGTTCAAGCTGCGGCCAATCTGCAACTTTTTCAGGAGCGTGTCGTTGCTGTTCAAGGCGCTCACGTAGTAAATCAAGCCCTTGTTCAAGCTGAACATCGAAAGCAGGTACTTGTTTTCCATGGCCGTACGCAGCTTCTGTTCCAACTCGTCGTTAATGCGGTTGATAATCTTCAAGTGTTCGTTAAAGTGGAAAATAGCGTAGCTCAACACGCGAAGCACAAAAGTGTTCAAGCTGTCAATTTTGGAGAAGCGCTTTTCGTCCATCACCGGAATATCGGAGTCGGTCAGCAAAAGCACCCAGTCCTTAAAAATGAAGATACCGAAAGATTCCACGCGGAACTGGAAGTTATCACTTGCGGAATAGTTCTTCGGCTTCTTAAACACGATGGTCGTAAAGTCGTCGTCGTATTCGATACGGGAAAGTTCGTCCGAGTCGAATGCAGAGGCTATCGTATGTTCCGTGATTTCGTACTCTTTAACGAGCACGCTACGTTGCTCTTGGCTCAAGGAACCCATCATCACGATGTCGGCGCTGTCTTCGTTCGGGGCACTAGCGAGGCGACCCGATTCGATCTTGTAGTACTTCTTGAGCATAGGAGCCCCCTTTATCGAACGGGCTCTAATATAGAAAAAACCTCGGCAAAACCGAGGTTTTTTAAAGCTTTTTTTGGGTTTAGTGCTAAATTACACACCCTTCTTGAAGCGCTTGCTCCACCACAGAACGATCGGAGAGCAGATGCACACAGAAGAGTAGGTACCGATAAGGATACCGAAGCACTGGACCAAGCCGAAGTCGCGGATGGAAGAACCACCCATCACAGCAAGGATCACGCACACGAACAAGGTCGTGAGAGAGGTCACCATGGTACGGCTGAAGCACTGGTTCATAGACTTGTTGATGGTTTCGGCGAAGTTGCTGGAACCATACACAGCAGTGTTTTCACGAATACGGTCGAAGTTCACGATAGTGTCGTTCACAGAGTAACCGATCATGGTGAGGAGCGAAGCAATCAAGGCGCCATCGAAGGAAAGACCGAAGGCAGAGATGAAGCCGAGCGTAATCACGGTATCGTGCACCAGGCCGAGCACGGCAGCGACACCGAAGCCGAGACCGAACTTACCGAAGCGGAACCACACGTAAATCAGAATGCCGAGCCATGCGAGAATCACAGAAAGGATTGCGTTGAAGCGGAGTTCCTTACCGATGGTCGGACCCACATTGTCCTTAGCGACGATTTCGCACTTCTGGCCGGCCTTTTCGAAGGCCTGAGCCATCTTGGCTTCGAACTGGGCGTCGTCAGAGGCGCGCATGCTAATCTGGTAAGAGTTAGCAGAAGTACCACCGAGCGTACGGACCTTCGTGCCAGAGATGCCAGCAGCAGAGAGAGCCTTGCTCAAATCCTTTTCATGCTTGTCGCTATCCTGGTACTGCACGGTATAAACCTGACCACCAGTAAAGTCGATGCTGAAGTCAAAGCCCTTAACAGCGATGAAGGCGATAGAAGCAACAATGAGGATCAAGGAAATGAGGCCGAAACGACGGCGGTTCGGAATGATCTGGAGGTTGGCTTCGTTGATAGCCTTGAAGCCGCCACCGATCGAAAGGGTCGTAGCGTCGCGCTTAGCAAGCTTCCAATCCAAGATGGAGCGGGTCACCGTGATAGCGCAGAACAAGGAGGTCAAAATACCGATCGTAAGAGTAAGACCGAAACCCTTCACAGAACCCGTACCAATCTTATAAAGGATAAGGCCGGTAAGCACGGTGGTCAAGTTGGAGTCCAAGATGGCACCGAAAGCGCGTTCGTAACCCTTGGCCACGGCGGCGCGGGCGGTCAGGCCGTTCTTGAGTTCTTCACGGATACGTTCGTAAATAATCACGTTGGCGTCGAGAGACATACCGACCACGAGGATAAAGCCTGCGATACCCGGCAAGGTCAACGTAGCGTTAAACACAGACATCACGGCGGCGGTCACCAAAGTGTTGATCACCATACCGAAGCTTGCAATCAAACCACCGAGGCGGTAATAAGCAACCATGAACACCAAGCAGAGGATAAGGCCGATAGCACCGGAACCGAAGCCCTGCACAATGTTTTCTTCACCGAGGGTTGCACCCACGCTGCGGCTTTCAATAATCTTCATCGGGGCCTTCAAGGCACCAGCGCGGAGCACAACAGAAAGGCGGTTAGCTTCGGCCATGTCGTCGAGACCCGTAATCTGGGCTTCGCCGTTCGGGATACGGTCGCGGATCACCGGAGCAGAAATCACCTGGTTGTCGAGCACGATAGCCATCTGCTTGCCAATGTTAGCGGCAGTCACAGCAGAGAACTTTTTCGGACCAATGCCACCGAACTTGAGGCTCACAGCCACTTCACCGGCACTCACACCGTCAGACACGCGGTACGGACGGGCGTCAACCACATCGTCACCAGCCATTTCAGCACGGCGCTTGAGGAGGTAAAGACGCTTGGCCTTAATCTTGGAATCACGCTGCACCGGTTCGAGACCGCTGCCGAAAGCGAAAGCAACATCGCGCGGAATCAGCTTCTGCACACCGTCGGTAGCGAGGAGCTTCTTGACCTTTTCGACATTTTCTTCGGCGATAAAGCCACCGTTACCAAAACTCAGGTAGTAAGCGGAAAGGGCAACGCCGACCTCAGATGCCGGTTGAGCCTCGACTGCGGCAGAATCCTTGGCGGAATCGTTAGCAGCAACTTCAGCGGCAGGAGCCTTACCGAGCAATTCGTCATCGGAAAGGGCCTTAGTCGTATCCTTGGCGGAATCAACCTTAGCGACCGTAGAATCCTTGGCGGTAGAATCCGTAGCAGCGGAGTCAGCCACGATGTCGGTCGTCTGGCGGGTCAGGTACTGGTCGATGAGGCCAACAACCTGGGTAAACTTTTCAGCTTCGGCCAGGATCTTGAATTCGAGCTTAGCGGTCGAACCCACGAGAGCCTTTGCAGTGGAGTCATCCACGCCTGCCAGTTCAACCACGATTCGGTCGTCGCCGGACGGGGAAATCTGCGGTTCAGAAAGACCGTACTGGTCAACGCGGTTACGGATGATTTCGAGGGACTGTTCCTGAATGTCCTTGATATCGTCGCCCTTGACGTTCGACTTGTCAATTTCGAGCGTAATGGCCGTACCGCCAGCAAGGTCCAAACCGAAGTTGATGGATTTTGCACCCACCTTCGGATTTTCCTTGAGGAAGGTCTGCTTTTCTTCGCCCTTCTTGGTGTGAACCTGGATAGAAGGCCATACCGTGTAGGCCGACAAAACAATGACGAGGAGAATAATCAGTTCTCGCATGCCGAATTTTTTCTTATTCATTTGTAATCCCTATAAGGCATTATTCAGTAAGTTTTGCGCGCAAATGTAGAAAAAGTTGTGCCATCATGTCTTCCCGGCCTTGAGCCGGGATCTCCTTTTTTCGCCGAAAAGAAGAGATTTTCTTTAAAAGAACCACACGGATTCGATTTTGCTAACGCAAAATCTGTTTATTTAACACATTAGTGCAATCAGTGTGATAGAAAACCTACACCTTTTAAAAAAGCGTTAGCTTTTTCCAATCCGTGTGGCCTTTACGCCAAACTTACACTATGTTATACTTAAATTCAGTGCCGTCTTGCAGCACAACGAGCGTCATCGTTTTTTTGCCGAGGGAGCGCTCGATGGCGAAGCCGTTGTCAGCAGCGCGGATTTCAAGCGAGCCGTTGCGAAGCACGGCATTCTTCTTGCGAAGCGCAATCATCTGCTTGATAAATTCGTACAGCGGCTTTGCCTGCATCTCGGCCAGTTTGCTCCACGGTACGCTACGGCGGTTGTCAGGATCCTTGCCGCCCTTCATCGAAAGTTCTTCTCCGTAATAAATGCACGGTGCACCCGGCAAGAAGAACAGAATCGCATACGCGAGTTTAATTCGTTCAAGGCTTACGCAAGGTTGCGACATCAAGCGCGTGGTATCGTGGCTCCCGAGCAAGTTCATGGGAATATCGCCACGGCCTTCGGGAAAAGCGCGGCTCATGCGTTCGCCAAATTCCTTAATCGAAATCGGCTTTTCGTCGAACAGGAACTGCATCGCCGCCTTGCGGAACATGTAATTCATCACGCCATCAAACTGGTCGCCTTTCAGCCAGCGAGAAGGCTCATCCCAAATCTCGCCCACAATGTAGGCATCCGGATTCACCGCCTTTACGCGGCGGCGGAATTCCTGCCAAAAGCTATCGTCGTCAATTTCATTCGGAACATCGAGGCGCCAGCCGTCAATGCCACGTTTCATCCAGTACTCGCCTACCGAGAAAAGGTATTCGCGCACATCGGGGCAATCCGTATTGAACTTCGGGAGCGCCGGAAAGTTCCACCAGCATTCATAATTGGGCTTGTCGGTATAGGCGTTCAGCGGCCAGCCTTTCACATGGAACCAGTCCACATACGGCGAGTGCTCGCCCAATTCCATCAAACTATTGAACTGAAAGAATCCGCGCGAGCAATGGTTGAACACACCATCCAAAATCACGCGCAACTTTAGCTTGTGAGCCTTCTTGATTAAGCGATCAAAATCTTCGAGCGTGCCAAGCACCGGGTCAATTTCAAAATAATCCACCGTGTGGTAACGGTGATTCGAATTGCTCTTGAAAATCGGGCACAGGTAAATCGCGTTGACGCCGAGGCCCGCGATGTATTCTAGTTTGTCTTCGATGCCTGCGAGGTTCCCGCCGAACATGTTTTCGCGAGTGGGCTTGCTTCCCCACTCCACGAACTTGCCTACGGCCTTGTAACGCCCCGAACGGCAGAACCGATCCGGGAAAATCTGATAGAAGATAGCGTCTTTAACCCAAGCAGGAGCGAACATAACTAGAACTTTGAGCTTAGAGCTTAGAACTTAGACTCAATCTCTAAGTTCTACCAACTAAGCTCTACCAACTAAATCTTCCACATCGGGCGGCGCTTGCGCACATCCACGAGCATGCGAATTTCAGAGGCAAGCGACGAGTAGTCCATCAACTCTTCTACAGAACACGGCATGCGGTAGCACCAGTTAGAGCCACCCACCGTACCCGGCACATTCACGCGTTCTTCTTCGGGCGCGCACTTGGTCAAGCTAGCCGAAAGAGCGAAGTAGTCTTGCACCGGCAAAATGCAGAACAAGCTGTTCGCCGTATACACATGGCTCAAAATCAAACGTGCCACAGAAGGCGTCACCTCTTCAGGTGCATTGCCCGGCAGGTGTGCATGCGACCAGTACAGGTTGCGGTCAAAGTCAGGTTCCTTCCAGAGTCCACGCAGGCTAGAGGTATCGTGGCAACTCGTGGCGCATACAGACAGGCGCGGGTATTCGTCCATTTCATAGTACGGCGAATACGGAGCATTCCAATTGCGGGCCCAGCGTTCAATGCGCAGCGACAGGATGTTGAGCTTTTTGAGCACGGCAGGCACGCAAGGCGGCACGGCACCCAAGTCTTCGGCGCAGACCAGCATATCGGTTTCCTGCGAAAGCACGGTCAAGAGCTTGGTGGCATTGGCATCCCACAAGCCATTCTGGGAATTTTCGTTTTCCTTGATCAGGTTACGCAGCTTTTCCTGTTCGTAATCCGGCAAGGTAAAGAGCACCGGAGCATTGTACCAGTACCAATACGGGTAGAAATTGTTTTCGTCGCCCGAGGGCACAAACACGCGGTTCCAGTAAACCTTGAGCAGCTTGTCCTTGACTTCTTGCGGTTCGTTCAAGCCAAGGATACCCTTTTCGGAACTGAATTCCGGCTTCAAGATAAAGCGACCCGGATGACCTTCGAGTTCGGTAAAGCAAACCGGAACCAAGCGGTCGGTATCGCCACCCAAGAAATCGCGCAACTGGTCGTAGCCGTAATTCGGACGGCGCAGGTATTCAAGCGTTTCGCGCATAAAGCCCGCAGCAGCGAGCTTGTCATACGTGAGCGGCACGCACGGGTTAAAGTAACCCAGAATGCCCGTCACTTCTTGCTGCGGAATCGACCAAATGCGGAAGAATCCAAGCACGTGGTCAATGCGGTAAGCATGGTAGAACTTGCTTGCCTGAGCCAAGCGACGGCGCCACCATACAAAGTTGTCCTTTTCAATCACGTCCCAACGGTAAGTCGGGAATCCCCAGTTCTGGCCGGTGTAGCTGAACATGTCAGGAGGAGCGCCAGCGCGGTCATCCAGCGAGAAGTACTTGCGGTCGGCCCACACGTCGGCGCTGTCTTCGTTAATCAGAATAGGAATGTCACCCTTCAGGCGGATTCCCATCTTGGAAACTTCGGCAACTGCGGCGCTGAACTGTTTTTCAGCTTCGAACTGCATCCAAGCCTGGAACAGGTTGTCCTTCAGGAACTTTTTCCAGAGGGCATCAATATCCTTCGCTGTCGGGTCGCGGTAATTTTTCCAGTCCTTCCAGCTTCTTTCGTCGTTCTGAGCCTTGAGGGTGCAGTACACGCAATACGGCTTTGCCCAAGTATTGTCGTCTATCCAGCGCTGCAACACCTTATCTTTTTTCAGGTCGTCATAACGGTTGTCAAAAATCTTGCGCAGAATCAGGCGCTTCCAAGTCGAAATATTGTAGTAGTCGATCTTGCCGTACTTTTCAAAATCGGCCTTGCCCGCCTGGATTTCATCTTCGTATTCCGAAGAACCTTCCACCGACTGCACGTTAATGAACACCGGATTCAAGGCAAAAGCACTGCGGGCGCTATAGGGGCTCGATTCGGCGCCCGTATCGTTCACCGGCAAAAGCTGAATAATATTGAAATCACAAAAAGCGGTCCAACGGGCAAACGGAATCAGGTCCAAAAATTCGCCGATACCAATGCTCTGCTTGCTATAAAGGCTAAAGAGGGGAACGGCCACGCCGCTCTGGAAAAATGAAATGTCACCGTAACGCATGGTGTAAATTTAGTTTTTCGACAAAAATCTTAAATGGGCAACGAAAGAAATTGCATAAAAAAAACCTTCCCGTAAGATTTACAGGAAGGCTGCTTAAAAGTTGTTTCTTTTTTCGTTTAGATCAGGCGGAGGATTTCCTGGGCAGTCTGTTCGGCAAAGGTGTTATCTTGCACAAAGCGACGAACCTCGGTCGGGTTGATTCGGGCGTATTCCGAAAGGGCGCGACCGATACCATTCCTGATGTAGTAATCGTCATCCTTGGCGCAAGTCAGGCAGAACTGTCTGAGCAGCGGCCAGTCGGTACGATCCTTGTACTGAATCTGGAAAATGATTGCGCTACGGCGTACCCACACGTTCGGGTCGCGAATCCAGGAGGCAATCTTGGAACGGAGCGCCGGGAGGCGGAGAGCCAAGTCACCCAGGACGCAAGCGGCGAGCGTATCGACGGTATCGCGCCAAGCACGGGTCTTAATTAACTTTTTAAGGAAGGCAAGGTGCTGTCCACCGAGCAGGACTCTGTGGCGGAACAGGTAGTCACAAGCCGCATACTGGATTTCACGATACGGCTGCGCCCACATGTCCTCGACCCTGGCCACCAATTCGTCACCGTCTTTCGGCGGGTACTTGTCGAATATGGGGTAGGTCACCTCGCGGCGGGGAACAAGGCGAATTCCAAGGAAATCGAACTGTTCTCGAGCCTTCTTAGACATTTCATGTGCTTCCTCTTCATTAGAGATAGCACGGAGAGCAAGTAATATTTCTTGAGTAAACCGAAGCATGTATAACAAAAATAGTCCAAAAAAAATTTTTTTTCTAGGTCTTGACAAGCATTTTTTTCAATTTTTTTTAAATTTGGGTCGCATTTTTTACAATAAATCGACTTTTTCCACTCTTGACAAGCCTGCAAAGGGCAAAAAAATCGGGTTTTATGGATCAGAATTTGTCTAATATCGCGCTCCAAATCATCGAAGTTCCGCCGGAACTCCGCGGCCTCACCGACGAAGAAATCATCCAGAATTCCGAAAAAATCAGGAAGGATTTTAACGGCAAGCGTAAGAACGGAGCCGCCAGGCCCTCCAAGAAAGACCGCCTTGCCCAGAAGCAGCAGAAGGAATACCAAGAAGCCCAGAACATCGCAAACGAGATTTTCGGTTCGATTCCCAAGCAGAGCGACTTGTACTTCAAGCCCAAGACCGCCCTCCCGGGAATCCCGGCATTGAGCGAACTTTCGCCCGAAAAGCAGAAGATGCTGAGCTCCGCCTTCACGCAAGAAAGCCCGAGTTTTTCGAGCTACAAGCTTAAAGAAGCGACCTTGAACAGCGCCCCCAAGTCCATGATTTCGGAAACCCCGAAGCCCGCCTCGGGCCGCGTGCTCAAGGCATCGTTCGGCTCCAAGGGTGGCGACAAACCCAAGGCCGTGATTGTGTCGGCCGCAGACCTCGCCAAGCAAAAGGCCGAAGAACGCGCAAAGAAGATTCAGGATTTCTTTAAGGCCAAGCACCCAGAAGCAACCACCATGCCCGACGGCGCACCCATCAAGCGCGGCCGTGGCCGCCCGAGAAAGAATCCGATTGTTTAAAGCTACAGACCGTTCGGCTCTATAGCATTCATAAAATGTGGCATAGCCTCACTCTCGCAACCGCCCCAGCTTAACGCCTGGGGCTTTGTTGCTCACGAATACCGCTCAATTCTACAGCGATTACAAACAAAATCAAAAAACTCCTTCTCGGGGTGAGAAGGAGTTTTGAGAGGCAACGATCAGACTCGAACTGATGAATAAGGCTTTTGCAGAGCCGCCCCTTACCAACTTGGGTACGTCGCCAAAGTGAAACGCAATATAGGTAATTTTATTCCCTTTTTCAAGGGCAAACCGGGCATTTTTTGCATTTTTTTATCTTTTACGCATGGCAAAACCCGCTTTCAAGGTCAGGTTCAAGGCATTTCTTGTAACCCTCTGGATTAAAAGCCTTCGTATCAGGCTCAAAACGCCCGAGTCGTTTGCTCCGGGAATCCTTGGAGTGTGGCATAAAGATCTACTCGCGAGTGCCGCCGCCTTTAAAAACTGGGGCGTGCACACACTCGTTTCAGAGTCCAGCGACGGTGACTTATTCGCGACCATCGTACAAAATCTAGGCTACAGTGTCACACGCGGGTCGAGCACCCACGGCGCCACCAACGTGCGTCACCTACTTGCACCGCTCCGCGACGGCCGCTTTGTAGGCATGGCTCTCGATGGCCCTCGCGGACCGGCAGGTGTAGTCAAAAAAGGCTCGCTCTGGCTTTCCAAAACAAGCAACACTCCCCTATGGCAAATCAGCGCCAAGTACGGTGCGCACATCACGCTAAAAACATGGGATAAATTTGTTCTGCCCCTGCCTCTGACACGTATTGACATCGAAATTAAATTATCTTTGTGACTGCAAATAAACCAAGGTGATAACTTATTAACTAAGGAATGAATCGTGATTTTAATGCCCCCGAAATTTGTCGCCTTCGACCTTGAAACTACAGGTCTTAACAACCAGAAAGATGAAATCATTGAAATCGGTGCAGTCAAGTTCACCGTAGAAACAAAGAACGGCAAAGTCGTGCCCAAGCTGCTTGGCGAACTCGAAACATTCGTGAAGCCGAACATGATGATTCCGGCCGAAGCCTCCGCCGTGAACCACATTTACGACAGCGACGTGCAAGACGCCCCCGCCGTTGGCGATGCCATCAAGAAGTTCACCGAATTCTGCGGCCAGAGCTCTATTCTGCTCGCTCACAACGCAAACTTCGACGCAAGTTTTTTGCGCGTGGCCTACAAGAACAACCCGCAGCTCGTGCCCGGCAACCCGGTCATCGACTCCCTCGCTATTTCTAAGGCAATTCTCCCTGAAGCCAGCTCCCACAAGCTCGGCATTCTGGCCAACATGTTCCAGCGCCGCGACGAAATCAGCATGAAGATCGAATCCGACAAGATGCACCGCGCTGTTTACGACTGCTTGATGCTCATGGAAGTGTTCGTGGCACTGCTCCGCCGCCGCTTCAAGGAAAAAGACTGGGAAATGGCTTGCATCATGAAGAACATGGAAAAGTACAAGGGTATCCCCCAGTTCATCAACAAGTAATTTTTCGCTAAAATTTCAAACGCATGCGGACATTCATTTGTCCGCATTTTTTTTGTTATAAAAAAAGAACCGCCCCCGAAGGAGCGGCTTTTAAGATTTCTAGTGATTTAGAAAAAGCTTAGGCTTTTTCAGCAACCACCCAAACCTTGACCTGAGCTTCAACGTCGCTGAAGACCTTGATCGTCACGGTGTAAACACCGAGCTGCTTGATCGGTTCTTCGAGAGCAACCTGAGCACGGGTAACCTTAACGCCCTGCTTGGTGATAGCGTCAGCGATGTCAGAAGCGGTCACAGAACCGTACAGACGTTCGCCTTCCACAACGCGGCGTTCGAGGTTGACAGAAACCTGAGAAAGCTTGGCAGCCACATCGCCAGCGGCAGCGAGTTCCTTCTGGAACTGAGCTTCAACGGCAGCGCGGTTGTTTTCGATTTCAAGCTTGGCTTCCTTAGTAGCGCGAACAGCGAGCTTGCGCGGGAAAAGGTAGTTACGAGCATAGCCGTCCTTAACCTTCACGACGTCAAGCATCTTGCCCAAATGGGGGACATTAGCCTTAAGAATAATTTCCATAGTCTAGTTCCTCCTTATTAGCGCAAGCTGTCCGAAACGAACGGGAGAATAGCCATCTGACGGGCACGCTTGATAGCTTCGTTCAGCATACGCTGATACTTGGCGGAGGTGCCAGAAATGCGGCGAGGAATGATCTTACCACGTTCAGAGATAAAGCGACGAAGAGTCTTTTCGTCCTTATAGTCAATGAACTTGATGTTGTTTTCCGTGAACCAGCAAGTCTTCTTGCGGCGGATACGGGTTGCCTGCTTCTTATCTTCAAAAGCCATTATTCAGCCTCCCCTTCTTCTGCGTCAACCGGGATGATATCTTCGGTGGACTGGGTCTGAGTTTGGTCATAAACAATTTCGCTCATCGGATAATCAGCGAGAGTCATCCAGCGGAGAACGTTTTCGTTCAGCTTAAGAGCGGCTTCCACAGAGGCGACCGTAGCGGCTTCAGCCTTGTAGTAGAAGATCACGTAAAAGCCATGCTGGCGCTTCTTGATGGTGTAAGCGAGCTTGCGCTTGCCCCAATCGTCGCGGCGGAGGATTTCGCCGTTGCCTTTGGTGATGTTGGCGGCGATAGTCTCGATTTCAGCCTTGATAGCGTCGTCAGAGATCATAGCGTCGATGATCACCATCGTTTCGTATTGTCTCATATAATGAGTCCCTTTGGTCTATCGCCCGGGAAACCGACATTGGCCCCGGGAGGGTTCCGATAAAAATCGGTGCACCAAATATAGAAAAACGGGATTTAGGTGTCAAACCTCGGAGGCAGGTCCACCCTACGCTCCGAACTGAATACCCAGGAAAAAGGAGTTCGACCACCCGTCAATATCGTTGTTGAAGGTCTTGATTGCCCCTATTTCAAAAGAAATCCAGGTCGAACGAAGCGTACGCTTGGCCCACGGCCATACTTCGCGAAGGTTAAAGGCCACCCCCGGCACGACATTCAACAAGACCGCCTTCGAAAAGTTGTATTCCACATGGGCACCAGCAGTCAGCGACAAATACCGGGTCAAGTTATAGCCACCGCCAACACCGAGCCCAATCGAAAAGCCGTCCAATGTGAAAAGCCTCTGGCAATCATCGCTTTCGTCTATACCCAGAGAATCAGCAATCTCTTCGCCGTCGGATTCATCCCACCAATAACGTTCGTCTTTGTCCTTACTGGTTTTCTCGCCCTTGACCTGCTTTCTGAAAGCAGAAATACTCGTGTTTTCGAGTCCCATGAACGGTTCTACATAAAGGTCGAATTTATCGGAAGGCTTATGGAACCTCAAGTTCACGCGGTAACGTTGGTACATGACCATGGCGTCGCGGTCCAAGTCACCCCCGAAAAAGCGGACATCGGCACCGGCACTCACCCAATCGGAATAAAAATATTCGATTTGCACCTGCCAAGCGCCCATGCAGTCGCATTCGTCCAGCGGGTCGTAAACACCAAAACCCATACCGAACGAAAGCCCCTGTTCCATGTAGGCAGTCTGCCCTGGCAAAGGGACCGTGGTAATTTCGGACAACTTATTCTCTGATTCAAGCGAATCTACGTCGTCTGCCGCAAACGAGGCAGACAACCCAAATACAAGAACAATCAGCAAGAATAAGTAACGCACAACTGAATATTAGAAAAAACGCCCGGCAAGCCGGACGTTTTCATCAAGGAATTCCCATGATGAACGACGTTAGTCGTTCATCATATGATTATAGAACTTGGTGTAGTTGTCCTTGTCTTCGGTTTTACGGATGGCGATGGCGTCTTGCGGGTGGCGGTTCAGCATACCCGTAATCATCTGCGGAATGATATAGCCCCATTCGTACTTTTCCTTAAGCGGCAAGAACAGTTCCTGGTAGGCATCGAGCACCGGACGCAGGTCGTACTTCGGGTTCTTCAAGAAACCGAGCAAGAGTTCGGTGGTGCAGTTACCAGCGCCACGGCCCATACCGGACACGGAACCGTCGAGGTAATCCACGTGGTCGATGATAGCCTGAATCGTGTTGGAGAAGGCCAGCTGCTGGTTGTTGTGGCCATGGAAGCCAAACTTCTTGCCCTTCACGATACTGCGATAGCGGGTAATTTCCTTATCGATGTCTTCCTGGTAGAAGGCGCCGAAGCTGTCCACGAGGTAAAGCACGTCGGCCTTGCATTCTTCGTTCACCTGGTGCAGGGCTTCGTCCAGTTCCGGACCACGGTCACGGCTCACAGCCATGATGTTGAGGGTGGTTTCGTAACCCATGTCGTGGAAGGCATTCACCATTTCGATACCCTTGTCGATGTTCTTCACGTAGCTTGCCACGCGGAACATCTGGTACGGGCTTTCGCTAGCGGGCTTCACGGCGTCCATGTTCACGCGGCCCACGTCAGCCATCACAGCCATCTTAATCTTGGAATCGATACCGTCTTTCACCTTCCAGAGCAGATCGTCATCGCAGAACTTCCACGGACCATATTCCTTGGGGTCAAAGAGATCCGGAGAGTTCTTGTAGCCCATTTCCATATAGTCCACACCAGCGGCAGACAGGAGGGTGTAAAGGCGACGCACAAATTCGAGGGAGAAGTCGTGCTTGTTGACCAAGCCACCATCGCGGATGGTGCAGTCCAAAACTTTGATGCTTTCGTAGTACATGGTTTGATTCTTGTTAATGGTTTATTCTTTAGGATGTCTTCCCGGCGAAAGCCGGGATCTCCTTTTATTTGTTCGCGGACAAAACTAGAATTCGGAATTGCAGAAGTCAATAGTCAAAAAGCAATTCATAGAAAAAAGAATATTTTCAACGCATATTCTGCGTTATTTTAAATAAAAAGTTTGTAATTCCGTCAAAATCAAGGGGTTAGAAATCTTAAAAAGATGAAATTTCGGTCATCAAGAACGAAAAACGCCGCTCAACCAATCAAGGAATTTCACAATCAAGCAGACAATGCTATTCTGCCCGTCATTATTCAACGCATGTTTTGCGTGTATAAAATCAAACAAAAACCGAGCTATTCCCGCAAAATAAAGTTATTTTATATGCTATGAAGAAGAAAATTTTTTGGGGATTAGTTTCATTCTTTCTGTGTGCCTGCGGAGGTGAGATTTCATCATCCGAAATCTCATATTCCAGCGAAAGCAACGCAACTCCAGACAAGGAATCGCCATCTTCTGGCGAAAACACTCTGTCGTCAAGCTCCGCGACCGAGACACCATCTGGCGATTCCACATCAACCGATTCGTCTTCAAGCGGCGGCACTGTTTCAGACGCGCAGACTTCTTCTAACGACACCGCATCGAACGTTTCGTCATCAAGCGCAGCGCAATCAGGTTCCGGCCCAGCAGGTGGAATCAGCTTCCCGCAAGTAAGAGGTTGTAGGCCAGCCGCCCCCACCGAAAGCGAAACCTTCGGCGTAGTCGACGCATTCATTCAGAAACGAGTCGAAACCCTCGTACAGCAAGGCTTAAGCAACGACTCCGCGAGAGACATCGCCATCGAAGAACTCCAGCGCGAACTCGGCCTAGACACCCTATTCCAGGAGAACCCCTACATCGCGGAATACCAACTGGAATACACGCTGTTCTTCCTTTACGGAAACAAGAACGAGAATACGCTGAATCAAGATTTAACTGACGACTTCGCCGACGGCACGCTAGAAGCCGACAACTACTGCATCAACCATGTTCCATACGCCACCCTAGACGTTTTCCCCGAAATGTTTATGCCCCTGGGCTGCGCCATCAGCATGAGCGAAATCAACAACCCCTTGGCCATCATGCGCAACATCTGGCGAAAGTGCGCCGGCATGCCCTATTGCAACGCAAGCGTCGGCGACACCATGATTACCTTGGACAAAGACCATTTCGTATGCGAGGAAGGTTCTTGGGTCACGCTCGAAATGCTCGGCAAAGAAAAGAACGGCGTGATTTGCACCAAGAATGGAGATCGCGTCGTCGTCAGGGAATCCGACAACAACGACAACACATACATTTGCCACGATAGTTTATGGCGTTCCATATCGAGTACAGCGTACTTACCCGCAGAATATTTCCTGAACCCAGACTTTGAATACGGAACCTTCGAAGACCCGCGCGACGGACACGTGTACAAAACAACCGTGTACGAAGGCAAAACCTGGTTCGCCCAAGATATCGACTACTACGACAAAGACGACTCCCTTTTCGTGAATCAGAGCAAATGCGCAAAGGTCGCAGAACACAAAAAGCACGACCCCAGCGAAAACACCTATTGCGACGGAGCAAGCCGATTCTACACCGTCAACGTGATCAAGAAGGTTTGCCCCACCGGCTGGCGCTTGCCCTCCAAAGAAGACTGGAATAACATCACAGGAATGTCTTACTCCGAAGCGGACAAATACTACCCCAAGCTGTACGCGATAGGCACCCACATTGCAGGCAACACCAGAGTCGTCACCGATGAATTCGGCCTGTCGCTCAAAAAGAACGGCTGCGTAGACCCCTACGGCATGGACATGACGCGATCTAACTACAACTTATTCTGGGTCGAAGAAGGCGAATACGTAATGAACAGCGATTTCTTCGCTTATTACCAAAAAGTCGACCCCCGCGAAAACGGAGAATACATTCCCGTTAGATGCATTAAGGAATAAAAAAGACGCATTTCGCCATAGTCTCCTTTGTTTCTTATTTCTCCGCAACGGCTTTCTTCCGTTCCTGTTTTAACTTTTTAGCACTGATTTTGGGAGTGGGAAGGTTTTCTGGCATTGTTCCACCGAGTTCAGCGATAGTCTGGCGAACTTTCTTGCCTACGGCAAAATGGGTTTCGTTTGCCAATTCCTTTCCCTTGATGTTTTCACGACGAAGTTTGTCGTCTGTTTGCGTGATACGAAACAGGTTTGCAGCAAGTTCCGTAGCACCCATGTGGTCCAATATCTGCTGGTTCTTCTTGAGCCCTTTGCGCTTGTGGATATCCTTCATTCCCAAGCCATTATAAAGGCCTTGGTAACCACGGTTTTGGAATACCGCATAATCCACAGGCGTTTCGACACCGGCAGCCTTTGCGGAACTGGCAAGGAATTTGTTACGAATCGTAACTTCATCGCGAATGGCCAAGCGTTTTTCATCTTCTGAAAGTTGCGTCATTGAATCCGAAATTTCCTTTTGCCTGGTTTTAACTGCAAAATATGTTTGTCCGAGGGCAATCACTTCTTTACGGGGATCGCCGTTCATTACAATCAGGTAACAGGCATAACGGGAAAGCTTCACGTCGGCGACTTCACGCTTGGCCCCTTTGGCGAGATTTATCATTTTGCCGACGTCGGCAAAATGATCCCCGACAATTAACCCACTGGCCTCGCAAGCTGTTTTAGCCCTTTCAATTGATTCCTGAAAGCGCCGCCATTGAGCATATTCCAAAGCCGTCTGCAACTCCCTCGCATACCAGAACTCGGCTCCGTTTTCATCAATGTGTTTGATATTCTCGAACGTCTGCTGAGATGGCAAAGCCAAATAAAACAAAAGCGCATCATTCCTTTCTATGGAATGACGCGTCGGGCATGAATGTACCTAATATTCAAAAAGCTGGCAAGAGGGGGAAGAAAATTTTACAAGACGATTAAATTAAAAAGGCAGGCAACGCCCGCCCTTTTTAGTGTAAATAGGACTTGTAGGAATTAAGCTTTGAGCTGGTTGCGCAGCACAACAACTTCTTCTAAAGAAAGCCCCGTTGCAGCGACTATTTTCTCGTCAGAATCGCCAAGCTTTATCAGATTCTTCGCGATTTCACGGGTACGATCTTCAATCTTCGCGTTGATGTCATCCGCGAATTCCTTGAAGAAGCCCTTTCTTAAGGCATTATGATCCCAGACCTTGTGATACATATTCCGATAAGCCTCACTTTTCTTATAAATCTAATTTCATGTCTACTCAGAGGCAATACCATTGAACAATAATTTATGGCCGCTATTTTCGGCCATAAATTTTGCAAGTGGGACTTGCAAAATGGAAAAGAAATTAAGGAATCTTGAACTGCAGGATTTCATCAGCAGTCAATTCATCAATTTCCTTTCCAACACGCTCGGCATATCGCCCTAATTCCAGTAGATTTAACTTGCCTTTAGGAGGGTTTTTATAGGGATTCGGAGGAGCCAAGTACTCTTCCATGGAATCCGCCAGAATGACAGCAGGCTTTCTAATTCCACTCATAGGTATAGACCTCCAGAAGTTTTTGTGATGCTTTCCTGTTAAAAGCAAATTGATATGGATGCATAGCACCCAAATAAGTTGCACCTAGAACTTCAATATAGTGATTTAACAACTCTTTGTTAAGGGCAAAACCATGAATAAATCCGTCATATCCCCATGCAAGGGATCGGTCCGCCGCTATAGCAAAAAGATGACCACCAACACCGATGAATTTTTGCTTACCAAAAGCATGTTTGTTATTTTGCGGAGCGGTACAAGCCCAATGAATATACGCCGCTTTTACATCCACATCATTCCTCACCCCGACAAGCCCCTGAATTTCATTATTTTCCTTCAAAGCAAGGGCAAAGACTTCAACCTCTTTGGGAATTTTAATCCAATTTATTTCCCACCCATTCTTTTCGTTGAATTTTTTCAGGAAAGATCTACTTTCAATCCTGAATACCACCGTTTCCTTGATTTCCCCAGTTTCAGTATCCTTGAGGCAGGGGACAATTTCGTCGAGCCAAATGCCGACACCACCAGCGTTTACGCCATTCTTCATCATTCACTCCTCTCCGCCTACAAGCATAAAAAAGGCGGGGCTTAACGGTTTGTCGCCCAACATGTACAAATGCACGTCCGAGCACTATAAATATAAATTACCGGATGGCGATTGTCAAGAGGTGATTGAAAAACTTTTAAAAATCTTTTGGGCGTTTCTCTCACGCGAATTATCATTTGTTACGCAAAATATCTTTGCATAAACAAACTATATTGCATAAAAAAAAGGAATGAATACATGCAACAAGATATGCTCGGGCGTGAGCCGTTCGTCACATTACTTGATAATATAATTACGCAAAAAGTCAGCGTGCACGAAGGTTTCTCATTTGCGATTGATGGCAAATGGGGCTGTGGAAAATCATGGATTTTGAAAGAACTTGAGCAAAAACTCGAGTTGAAGAATTATTTGGTAATTCACTACAACTGTTGGGAAAACGAATACTACGAAGAACCACTTGTAGCGATACTCTCCGTTATAATTGATAAACTGAATCAGTTGCAAGAAAACATTCCGGACAAGAATAAAAAAGACAGAATACAAATTGCACTAAAATTTTTCGCTGAAATAATATCGACCATCTTAACAAATAAGTTCGGTATCGGTTTTAACGATTTTTTAGAATCCGGGAAAAAAGCAATAGCCGCAGACAAAGCTCCTGCTATATCAAAAGATTTTGACAAGAATCAATCGTTAAAAGATGCTTTAGCAGCGGTTCGCGAAAATCTTTTACAATTAACTAATGTCCTGTCAGAAAGCAAAGATGTATTTGAAAACGTCATTATCGTAGTCGATGAACTTGATCGTTGTTTGCCTGAATACGCCATTAAAGTAATGCAGCGGTTACATCATATATGTTTTGACACTACATCTGATAAATACATGTTTATTCAATTAGCGGCAATCAATAAAAGTGAATTACTCGGCTCCATAGTCAAAACATTTGGCCGTGAATTCAATTTAAAACAAAAATATACCGCTGCAGACACTAAGCCAGGATCTATTGTCTATGAGAACTTCGATGAATGTCAAATTCAATTTGGCAATTACTACTTCAAAAAATTTTTCCAATTGATCATCCCTGTATCTAATGGAGAGAAGATAGAAAGACCCTTATCGCTCCTTGATGGTTTTGAAAATAATTTTGATTCTACAGATGTGACAGGAAAGGAGTGTGTTGAGAAATTTTTTACAGATGTCTTAGCGTTTTTCCCGATGAGAATAAAACTAGAATTAGTTCATCTTGTTAAGACAGCCCATGAAATTACATCGATGGACGAATCTTTAGACAAAAATTTAAAATACAATACTCTATGTATTGAGTTAATAGATTGCTTATGCAAGTCGGTGCTGAAAAAAAATCATCCCCAAATATTGCATAAAAAAGACAACGATGAAAGTCGAAACTATTTATTTTTACGAATTTCAAATTTGAAAAACATTGAAGGAATCTTTGACATCAACGCTTTTACAATTGCTTTTGAAAAGTGGAGTCAATCAGAATGTGGTGCCATGTCGTACAGAACAGAACACGGAACATCAACGTATCATCCTTTCAGTTTGCAACGTACGGAATCCTATATAAAGGCGTTTTATGAGCCAACACAAGGACTTATATGTAAAAAAATTGACGCCGGCCCCATTCCCTCCGAAGTCGCTTTTATCGAAGCCTTCCGAAAGACGTTAGACATTCTTGTATAACGAGCTTTGAATTTAGCCGTTCCTACTCTTCATATTTCTTGAAATTCTCAACCTGCTTCAAGACTTCGTCGTAGGCTTCGTCAATTACGGTTGGCGGATAACCGTTCTTTCTCAGAAGTACAGCCAAGTCGGAATAGAGTTCGTCGCGGATATCCTGCCGATTGGTCCAATCTGCATATTTCGCCTTGCCATTGACGAGTTCCCTGATTTTTCGGGCTAGTTCGATATAGGTTTCTTCGGTCAGGGCCTTACGGAAATTGTGTTCGTCAGCGACAGCAACAAGGATGTCGTAGAAAGCCTTTTCGATGTAGGAAATTCCCATTTCTTCAAAGGAGCTCTTTTCCTTCTTCAAATCCTTGAATACTTTTTCAAGTTCTTCACTAAGATTGTCAACGGTTTCTTCGATAATTTCTTGAACTTCGCTGAGTTCGTTGCGGCTGTTATAGCGGTCAATGATGTTTTTCAGGCGTTTTGAGAATTCAGCGGCTTTCAGCATATTTGTCTTGCCAAATTCCTTGATGGCGCGTTTCAGCAACTTGACCAGCGCGAAGTATTTCGTATTCGGGAATTTTATTTTCTTCAGTTTTTCCAGAAATTCGTCGCTGAACAAGTTTTGCACATCGTCTTTTGCAGAATCATCAAATGTGAAATCCTTACCTTCGTATGACGAGCAGATGGCCTTATCCACAAGTTCTGCAATTTTCTTGTTCATCAAAGTGGCATCGGGCGTATCGCCAATGGTCATCTTGAAAATTACGGAACGGACACACAAGAAGTAATGCAATATATCGACTTCATGCTCTGTAATTTGATCGTGACCGATACACACATCAAACGCTTTCTTGGCGCGTTGCGTAAAGCCCATAAAACGGTCGCGACGTTCCTTGAACGCCATTACAAATTCAACACCCTTGTTGATGATATCCAACCGTTCAAGAGGCGTAGCCGTCTCTTCAAAGAACCGGCTATAATCCACATCATTCATCAAGTCCATCGTCTTTTGCAAGAAATCCTTGAAGATGACGAGGGCAGCATCTGTTCCGTTAACAGGCTTGATATCGCCATTATACAACTTCATCGCTTTTGCGATAGACGATTCAAGACCGATGTAGTCAACAATCAACCCGTATTCTTTTCCCTTGAAAACTCGGTTCACACGGGAAATCGTCTGAATTAGGTTATGCCGTTCTACGGGCTTGTCAAGATACATTGTGTCAAGCGAAGGGACATCAAAACCGGTAATCCACATATCGACAAGAATGACTATTTTGAAATTCGATTTTTCATTCTTGAATTCCTTGGCGTAGTTTTTACGGTCATCATCGGTCCCGATAATCGCCTTCATTTCGGCGGTATCATTCTTGGAGCCGCTACAGACGAACTTGACCTTTTCAATGTCCATCGCATCGCGGCTAATTTCATTTCCGTCGTATTCAGGCGCGCACTTGCGTTTTTCAAACCATTCCGGGCGGAGCGTCTTGATGCGTTTATAGACTTCAAGCCCGATTTCACGGTCATAGCACACAAACATTGCCTTGCCGTTTACGGTAGCATTTTCACGGCAACGTTTTTCATAATGGCCAATAAAGTGATTGACAACAATATCAAGGCGACTTGTAGCCCCCAGAATTGTCTTGATCTTGAGCATATCCCGTTGCGATTGTTGAATCTGGTCCGGGTTTGTGCCTGCATTTGCCATAGATTCGTAAAACTTATCGCAAATTTCAGCTTGACGTTCGTTTAATTGAACTTCTCGCGGACCGTTCAATCGGGAAATCTGGACCGTTGCGCCGTCTTCTTTCGACTGGAACATCGTGTACTTGAAGGTGATGTCTCCAAAGACTTGCAAAGTTGCATCTACGGGTGTGCCGGTAAAGCCTATATAAGTGGCATTAGGGAAC
Organism: Fibrobacter sp. UWB10; assembly: GCF_900182935.1. Classification (NCBI taxonomy): domain Bacteria; kingdom Pseudomonadati; phylum Fibrobacterota; class Fibrobacteria; order Fibrobacterales; family Fibrobacteraceae; genus Fibrobacter; species Fibrobacter sp. UWB10. Next base: position 62,523 of record NZ_FXUE01000005.1, read on the forward strand.
GAATCTCGCAAGTATTTCGCGAAACCGTAAACCGTCTTTGCGCCCTTGGTTTGCGACATCACGATTTTACTGTTCACATTCGTTTGCGTTCGGTGCGCTTCGTCAGAAATACAGAAGATATTCCTGCGGTCACTGAGCAAGTTCAGGTCTTCCCTGAACTTTTGAATAGTCATCAGGTAAACACCGCCACTTTGGACATCCTTCAATTTTTGTGTCAGCATTGGCCGGTTCTTGATTTGCAGAGTATTCGCTTCTACAAAGTATTCCTTGGCGTTTTCGAAATCTTCGGACAGCTGGTCGTCCAAATCATTGCGGTCCGTAAGCATGATGACGGTCGGCTTGTCAAATTCCTCGTAGGTCGTAATCTTTTTTGCGAGGAACAGCATGATATACGATTTTCCGCAGCCGGTCGCACCCCAGAACGTGCCACCCTTGTGTGTATTTGCCGCATATTCCTTGACGATGCCCTTGAACATCGCCTCAGCACCATAATACTGATAGTATTTGGGCAAGATAACGAGATTCTTATCGCTATTGTCAGGAATATAGATATAATTGCGCAAAAAATTCAATAATGTGCGGCGTTCAAAAATGCCTTCGATAATGTTGTCTATTCCCTGCGGGCCATCGGCACTTCTGTAAGCATCGCCTTCCTTGAGTTTCCACTTGAAATAGAATTCGTATGGGCTGAACAACGCTCCGTATTTATTGTTTGCACCATCGCTGATGATATTGATAAAGTCAAACTTCATTAGCGAAGGAATATTCTGGGCATAGCGGATATGCGTCTGTTCGTATGCGTCAGCAATGGTTACGGAATCATCGGCTGGATTCTTTAGCTCAATAACGGAAACAGGAATGCCGTTGATAAACAGCACTATGTCAGGGCGTTGTAGTTTATATTCCTGGAATTCAAACTGGTTTACAACGCGGAAAATGTTGTTGGTTTCAGCATCGTCGCCAAAGTCAAAGAAATTGATAAACAGCCTTGAACCATCGTCTCGCGAAAGGTCAAAACCCTTGAAAATACGCTTGTAGGTTTCTTTTAAAGCTCGATAAAGCGACTGGTTTGAATATTCCGTGATGTAACTGACAACTTGGCTAAATTCGTTATCCGAAAGCGAATCATAATTCTGGTCCAAGTAAGTGCGAAGGTCTTGCTCAAGAATGGGCGAATCCAACTCACGGCTGATATCGTAGCCGCAAAGGTATTCCCAGGAATTGTTCTCGAACTTTTCAAGAACAGCCTGCTCGAATTCATTTTCGCAAAACTTGGCCATAGGCGTTAACCTCTTTTGGATTTACCTTCTTCGACAGCACCCTTGATTAGGATGGGACAGATGTTCTTGATTTGCTGTTTGAGTTTTTCGTTTAAATCTTTTCGAATATTAAATGCTTTGTAAATTTCGGCAATATTCTTTTGAGTTGTTATATCAGGTATCGGAATTTTGTAATCACAGAGTGCATTCCAATCAAAAGTCTCGCGAGCAGACCCCCAAGAGTTAAAACGAGCGTAACGGTCAAACTCGGATCTAACAAAGAAAAGCATCAAATATTCAGAAAGCAATGATTTCTTTTCTGTTTCAAACACAATAGATATGGAAGAAACCAATATCGGTTTGTCTGATTTGTTAATTCCAAGAGAGATTTTATCACCACGTCTTGAAGTATCTGGAACATATGTAATTTGTAAAGGCGCTACTACTTTATAATTTTCAAGACTAACACCATCCATATTTGCTTTTGTTGGTATTAATTCCTTACTTGTGGCGATGCCTCTTACAGAATCAATGGTCAGGCCTATTGAATTTTTACTATCACATTCTTGTATATACGGACCTATTTTTTCGCAGGGCATTTTGCGGCGGAGTTCTTCAATGTAGGCGTCGCAGGTGAGTTTCAGGTCATCAAGGCCTTTTTCATAGGCCTTTTGGTTTGCACACATTGCATCATAGATATCAACATACTTCTGCTGTGTCTGAAAATCAGGAAGCGTGATTGTGATATCGCATAAATCATCCCAATTAAAAAATTCAGTTGAACTACCCCAAGAATTAGTAATCACATATCTATCAAATTCTGCTCTACAAAAATAGATGTACAGCCATTTAGGAGATAAAGTAGTAAGACATTTTTCTTTTACTCGAAAAACAACATAGTCCTCGGTAAAGATATGATTTTCCGAATCGTAATTGTATGTGACACTAAATTTGCTTCCATTACGCGATGTACGATGATTAAAAACAAAATATCCAGGTTTTACAATTTGAAATTTTCTTAAATCTCGACCGAATAAATCCGCCTTTGTACGCATCATCTGTTTTAGATTGCTAACACCACGAACATCATTGGCTCCATATCTCCCATCAGAATTCCGTTCATCCAATGGTTCAATCAAGTCTCCCAATTTATACGTAGTCAAATTACTTAATCCCATACCCAATCCCTTTAAATGCGTTCACAAGCATTTCTTGAGACTTGACTTCTTCGGCAATGACTTCTTGCATTTCCTTTTGGATTCGTTTCATCTCTTTCTTGTAATCGATATCCAGGTCGTGGTCAATGAACTCGATATACTTACTCGGAACAAGCGAATAATCCTTTTCAATGATTTCACTCATTGGGGCAGAGTAGCAATATTCCGCTTCGTCCTTATACAAATTTTTCCAATCAGGGGATTGCCAGTTGAAAAGCGTTTGCGCAATGCGTTGCTTGCTTTCTTCCGTCAAAAGGGTAAAGCCGTCTTCGTTTGCGCCGCCATCACCAAGCTGGCGAGCGTCAATGAACAAAATCTCGTTTTCGCGATTGCGGAGCTTGACATTCTTGCCGTCGCGTTTTACGGTCTTTTCTTTCTTGTGATTACCCACAATCCAAAGCGTCACCGAAATATCCGTCGCATAGAACATATCTCTCGGCAACACGATAATTGCCTCTACCTTGTGTTCTTCAATCAATTTCTTGCGAATCTTGTATTCATCGCCATCAGCATTCAACGCCCCATTTGCCAAAAGGAACGCCGCCGTCCCGTTATAGCTCAAGTGCGAAATCATGTGCAAAATCCACGCGTAGTTCGCGTTGCTTACGGGAGGAACTTCGTAGCCTTTCCAACGCGCATCATTTTTCAGTTCTTCTTCCGTTCGCCAGTTCTTCAGGTTGAACGGCGGATTAGCCAGGATGAAGTCTGCCTTCAAGTCCTTGTGTTTGTCGTTCGTAAAACTCGAAGCATCGGTATCGCCCAAGTTGCAATTCAAGCCGCGAATGGCCAGGTTCATTCGAGCCAGTTTATAAGTTTTGTCGTTTGATTCTTGACCGTAAATGGTAATGTTCTTCTTGTTGCCTTTGTGGCGCTTGATAAATTCAGCCGACTGCACGAACATTCCACCCGAACCGCAGGCCGGGTCAAAAACGGAACCCGTATAGGGCTGCACGATTTCGGTCATCAGTTCGACAATATTCCCCGGCGTGTAGAACTCACCTTTTTCGGACTTTGCTGCAATGCAGAACTTACGCAAAAAATATTCGTAAACGCGACCGATCACATCGTCCGTTTCATCGGTACTGTATTTCATCTTGTTGATTTCGTCCATCAGCGAAGAGAACTTGTTCGCCTCGATATGCAGGTCGCGGTAAAAGCCAATCGGAAGCGCACCCTTGAGCGACGGATTGTTCTTTTCCATATTGTTGAACGCATCGTCAATCTGCTTGTAGATTTCGTTCTTCTTGGAATTCTTGAGCAAGTAGTTCCAGCAGTCCGTCTCTTCAAGATAGAACACGTTTTCCTTGGAGTAAAAACGCGGATTGTTGACGAAATCCTTCGTGTCTTCGTTTGCAAGGAGAGCCCGACGTTGCGCTTCGAACTTGTCATAGGCAAACCGCAGGAACAAAAGTCCCAACACGACGTTCACGTAATCCGTGGCGCTCACGCTTCCGCGCAACTTGTTACACGCAGCCCAAAGTCCCGCTTCGAGCGATACCTGCTTTTTTTCCTTCGCCATAACATCTCCAAGCAAAAGTGGCGAAATCCATCTTCATTCGCACAAAGACCTTGGCCTAAGATGTCGGGAAAACAAAAAAGGCGTGGAGTCGCTTAGCGTGCCTATCATCGCTGCGGGCTACCACACCCTTTCGTACAATAAGCACAAACGACCCACGCCCCAGATGGGACGTGAGTGTTCGTCTTATTCTTGTACGAATTGAAAGTGGTAGTTTCAGCGATAAGAATAAGAGACGAATCTCAAAAACCAGTTTGCCTATGGTTCTACGCCACAGGCTATGTCAACTGCAATATAGATTTTTCAAAGAGAAAAGGAGATGCCGCATCGAGTGCGGCAAGACAATTTGGGGTCTTAGGGGCGAAGCCCCTAGGCGAGGGGGTAGCGTAAGACCCGGCGTGCAGGGGCTGCAGCGAGGGGGAATCTTCCCCCATCAAACAAAGGCTTTTCTCTGTACAGTTCATAGGCTTGCGTATTAACATGCCGCGAATGTATATTCCATGCAGAATCTTTATTTATTGGAGACAGCATGAGCAAAGTCATTAAAAATTTGCTGATAGACCCAGAATTATTAGCCCAGGCAACACCGATACTCGAAGGGCTAGGGCTTACAGTGCCGCAGGCGCTTACCATATTTCTGCGGCAAATTGTATTGCGACGCGGGTTACCTTTCGAAGTAAAAGTTCCGAAAGTCCCCTAATTCTTATGGCGGCCCGTGCAAATCTTATTTTACTTGACTGAAAACACACTTTTACGCCCGATTATTGATATTCAGGGGTCAATAAATTATATTCAAGCCTATGAATACAGTTTGCAGACTCCTCCCCTTTGCGATTGCGGCTTCCGCATTCGCGGATAACACGTTTTTCCTTAACGAGGCGGGCTACGACCTAGGCAAGCCCTTTTCGGCCGTAGTACAAAGCACCGAAGAACTCGAAGGAACCAAGTGGAGCATTTACTATTTGCGCGATAACATGCCCCAAACTCAAGGTTTACCCCCGCAAGTTTTAGCGGAGGGTGTATTTGGTAAAGGCGAAAATCCCGACAATTGGTCTAAAAGCGGAAAATACTATCGCATCGAAATTCCCTACGGTTTTTTATATGAGGGAACGTACTACATTGACGATGTTACGGGCAGCCCCTCTAAATCGCAAGAATTTACCGTAGGTGGAAACCAGCTTGCCAAGAGCACACTCGGCATGGTGCTGGACTACTTCTACGATGACCGCGCCGACAAGGCTCCCATTATCGAATGGGACCAAAAGGTTCCCGTTTACGGCAGTTCTGGAGTCACGCGCGATGTTCGCGGCGGTTGGTATGATGCAAGCGGTGACGTGAGCAAGTATCTTAGCCATCTTTCTTATGCAAACTACTTGAACCCGCAACAGATACCCTTAACGGTATGGTCGCTCGCCTATGCAGCAGAACGCATTCCGACGTTGCTCGCATCGACAAGTTCCAAAGCCAAGACCGTCAACGAAGCCGCCTACGGTGCAGACTTCTTAGTACGCATGCTCGACGAACAGGGGTTCTTCTACATGACGGTGTTCGACAATTGGGGCATGGGAGACCGAACCCTTTGTGCCTTTAGCGGCGAAGACGGCAAAAAGAGCAATAATTACCAGACGGCTTTCCGCGAAGGCGGTGGCATGGCAATCGCAGGCCTTGCCCGCGTGGCAAAACTTGGAGTCAAAGGCGATTACACCAGCGAACAGTACCTCGCTGCAGCCGAAAAAGCTTATGCACACCTCTCTGAAAAACAGAGCATTGGTGGTAATTGCGCCTACTGCGACGACGGCAAGGAAAACATCATCGATGACTACACCGCACTCCTTGCGGCAACAGAATTGTTCCTCGCTACGGGAAAAGGTGTCTACATGAACGATATGGAAAGCCGCGCTGGACACCTGGCCGACCGTATTAGCAATGACGGTTATTTCTGGAGCGACGACGCGAAGACCCGTCCGTTCTGGCATGCAAGCGACGCAGGACTTCCGCTGATTGCATTGGTACGATTCCTCGAAGCAGAAATGCAGATTGAACGCGAACCTTGCCCCCCTGAATTCGACTGTTCAGTCTCCAATGGTGAAATTGTCTACAAGACAGCACTCGCGGCCGTCCGCAAGCACTTGAGCTGGCTCACCACCATCACAAACAAAGTTGCAAACCCCTTCGGTTACGCCCGCCAGACCTACAAGACCGGCGGAAACATCAAGGACGGATTCTTTATTCCGCACGACAACGAAAGCAAGTATTGGTGGCAGGGCGAAGACGCTCGTCTCGCAAGCCTTTCTGCCGCAGCTACTTATACACAGACCGCATTGAGCATCGTTGATTCCGGAGCTATATCCAAGTATGCAACCGACCAGCTCGACTGGATTTTGGGCAAGAACCCTTACGGCACTTGCATGATGTACGGCATCGGTAAGAAGAATCCTGCCAAGTACGACGGCACCTCTGATTACGACGCAACCCTCAAGGGCGGCATTGCAAACGGCATTACTGGCAAGAGCACGGACGGCTCGGGAATCGCTTGGGATGACGACGGAGTTGCCTACGTAGGCTTTAACCCCGAAGAACCTTGGAACAACTGGCGTTGGGTTGAACAGTGGTTACCGCATACCACTTGGTACCTGAACGCACTAGTCGCCCGCTACGATGAAAATCCGATTAAGGTTTACAACCCCGATGCAATCAAGCCTAAGGCTATCGCGAGCGCCAAATTCTCGGTGCAGACTCAGGGCCGCATGCTTACGGTGAACGCCCGCGGAACCGCAAAAGTGCAGGTATTGAGCCTCAATGGCGCAGAAATTGCAACCGCAAAGCTTACCGCCGGACACGCAACGCTGAACCTCGACAACGCGCAGAGCGGTATCTACATGGTCAAGGTTGACGGCTTTGGAGCAAAGAAGATTGCAATAAAGTAAGAGAGAGAAAACGCCCCGGCTAGCCCTTCGACAGGGTTAGCAACACAGCGCCCGCGAGAATGATGAAGGTCGCCAAGAGCAACTTGATTCGTTCGCGGGCCGTTTTGTATTCGCCGAAAACGAACACACCCCAGCCGAGGTTCACCAACAAGTTCAGCTGCGTGAGCGGGTAGCCAATGGCATAACCAAGCGCACCGTTCACATCAATAGCCCAGAAGCAGCCGTGCATACCGATCGTCCAGAGCACACCCATCAAAACGGTGACAACGCTCGGCACAAGCTTGTATTCGAACATCTTTTTACGGCGAATTTCAAGCACGGCAATCAGCGCCTGGCTGCCGACAAAAATGCCGATGGTAAACGGGCAAAGGAATTCAACATCGGTCATCGAGAGGCCCGACTGAACAGCAAGCTTATAGGGAATCAGGTACGTACCGAAGGCAAGGCCGCCCAAAAGCGAGCGCCAATTCCTGAATACGGAGCCACCATGCGACGGCGACAAGCGCGAAAGCCCGATCAAAAAACATGCAATCGCCGGAATCGAGAGGAAGAACTTGGACTGTTCACCGAACAGGAGCACGCCTGAAAGGAACGAAGCCAGAATGCTCACGCCCATGGAACGCACGCCAGCGCCCGCAAGGTCAGCCTCGGCTTGCACCGCCCAAAAACAGAAGGCTCCGCCCACGACCCACATCAGGCCGCAAAACACGCCAATCGGGTGCACATTGAAAGTACCCGTATAGAACGCCACGACAAGCGCACTCAAAAGCGCGCCCAAGGTCATCATCGAAAGGTATGCCCAGCTAGAATAATTCGGCCATTTTTTAAGGGGTACCATGTAGGAGCCAAACATGAAAATGGCAAGCAAAGCACCGATATAACTACTTTCCAATGCAGAACCCCGCGAAAATAGATTGTAAAATGTCTTCGGACGAAATTTCGCCCGTTATACTCTGGAGCGCCCTGCGCACAAGTTGCATTTCAAACGCAAGCAATTCCACTGCCGGATTTCTCCGGAGCAAATCGAGCACGCGGTTCACGCCGGCGTAAGCGTCTTCGAGGCAAGCCTTTTCACGTTCACTGGTAATCCAGAGGTCTTCGGCGTTGTCAGACTTTTTGAACAAGGCGGCATTCATGACGCTCTTGAGTTCGGCAAGGCCCGCACCCGTTTTCGAAGAAATGCAGAGAGATCCTTCGACACGCTTTGCTTTCCCCAAAGAGGATAACTCAACTTGAGAACTAAAGTTCTTAGTTTCGTATAGCTCAGGATGACAAGACGTCAAATCGCTCTTGGAAACGACAATAAAATCAGGTATAATCTCGTCTCTCGTCTGTAGGGCTCCGTCCGTTCTCTCGTCTGTACCGTCGAGGACTAAAATTTTGAGGTCCGCTTCTTCCAAAATCTCGCGGGACTTTTTCATGCTGAGCGCATCGAGTTCGTCGGTGGCATGCTCTGCAATGCCTGCGGTATCGACCAGTCGGACTTCACCGCCATCTAAAAACAGGCGGACTTCGACAAAATCGCGCGTGGTGCCCGGAACATTGCTCACGAGCACACGGTCTTCGCCGAGGAGCGCATTCACCAAGCTCGACTTGCCCGCATTCGGGGCACCGTAAAGAACGGCCAGCGGGAGCCTGCTCAGATTTGCCTTACCGCGGAAGCTGTTCAAAATCTGCAGGATTGTCGTGCGGATATTTTCAAACTTTTCTTGCCAGCCGTCATAATCGGGGTCGGCTTCTTCTTCGGCAAAATCCACATCGAGCTCGAGACGGGCCGAAATATCTTTCACTTGCGCCGTAAGCGTAGCAATCTTTTTCGAAAGCGCGCCCGAAAGCAGGCGGTGGGCGTTTTCCAGTTCCGCGCGGTTCGCGCTGTGAATCACGTCGGCCACCGATTCGGCCTGGGTCAAGTCCATTTTGCCATTCAAGAAGGCACGGCGCGTGTATTCGCCAGGTTCAGCCAGGCGCACGCCCTCGATGCTGCGGATTGCCTGCAGCAAGTCGCGTACAATCAGCGGGTTTCCATGCGGATAAAGTTCCAGCACATCTTCGCCGGTATAAGAATTCGGCGATTCAAAATAAATGTACAGAAGGCTATCGAGAACCTTGCCCGATTCCGGGTCGCGGGCAGTACCGAGATTCGCCATACGGGGCACCAGTCCCTTAACAGCCTTTGTTCCAAACAGGCGTTCCACCACCAAACGCACCTGCGAGCCACTCACGCGGAGGGCTGCCACGGCACTCACGCCAGCTGGCGTCATCGGGGCTACAATCGTCTGGGAATCCATGCGGCGAAAGATAGCAAAAGCTTACGGGACCTTCATTTAAGTATGAAAATCGTCACATTGTATTTTAATATTTTCTTATTTGATTGTTGCAACGGGGCATTTTTCCCTTATTTATTGTACATTTATTGCCGTATGAGTCAATTCAAACTAATTTTCCGCCCCCTGGGCACCATTCCCTGTTTTGTTCTTCAACGCGATGACGGAGCCGAATTTGAAATCTTGAGCGGCTTTGGCGGAGGACTCAACGGTTGGCGAGTCCCCGTAGAAAACACGCAAAATACCCGTACCTCGACCATGCTTGACCTGCTGTACGGCTACAAGGACGAAGCCACCCTGCGGAAAATTTCGCCGGACACCAACGCCGGCTGCAGACTCACGCCCTTCCCGGGCCGCACCGCTTATGCAAAATTCACTTGGCAGGGCAAGACCTACGAACTCATGAATAATGTAAGCTGGGCTCCGCACGCCCTGCACGGATTCTTGCAAGACAAAGAATGGGAATTCGATTCCTTTGAAAGCGAAAACGACAGCTGCACCGCCGTATTCACTTGCGACTGGCCAGGCGCATTCGCCGGTTTTCCGTTCCCCTTCCGAGCCACCAACGCCATCACCTTTACAGGCGAAAGCGTCTCTATCTCTTCGACCGTCAAGAACATCGGTAACACCGACATGCCTTATTCCGAAGGCTGGCACCCGTACTTTACTTTGGGCGAAAAGATTGACAACCTAACCATGAAATTGCCCAGTTGCTCGCTCGCCCTGTTGGACAAGGCAGACCTCCCCACCGGACAATACAAAGACGACACGCGTTTTGAAAACGGTCGCAAAATCAATGACGAATTCATCAACAACTGTTTCTGTCTCAAAAAAGATGTCACGGAATTGCAGGCTGACGGCTCTGATTTTATCAACAACGCCCATGTTTCGCTCGAAAGCGACCGCTATACGCTTGACATTTGGCAAAAGGCTGGCGTTGAGCAGTACAATGCCATCCAGATTTATACGCCACCTGACCGCATGAGCATCGCTATCGAGCCCATGACAACGGAACCCGATGCATTGAATCACCACCGTGGCCTCATTGTGATCCCGCCTGGTGAAGAACGCACATTTACGTTCGGTTTCCATTTCCACGAAAAGACGGGAATTGAGCTTTAATACGCGAATTCAAAGCATCTAGTAAACATTAATTATCGAAATCCGCTTGAAAAAGCGGATTTTTTTGTTGAGAATTACCCAACGATTTATTCAACGCTATTCAAAATATGCTTTGAAATGCACTCTACAAAACCTATTTTCCTTGACGAAAATATAGGAGCATGTTATGAAATTCACAAAAACGATTCTCGCTTTCGGTCTCGCCGCCGCAGCAACAGCAAGCGCTGCGCAGTACGAAGCCGAAGACGGCACGGCCACTGATGGCGCCGAAGTCGCCACCGTTTCCGCCGCATCGGGCAGCAAGGTTGTCCAGCTGAAAAGTGGCAACCTTACGTTTGCACCTGTTTCCGTTGAAAAAGCGGGCCAGTACACGATCGTCATCCATTACATGAACAACTACGGTACTTCCAAAATCAACAATGTCGTTGTCGGAAGCACCTCTTCTGCCGTTACATTTGAAGAAACCGAAAAGGGCAAGTTCGCCGACGTTGAAACGGTTATGAATCTTGCCGCAGGCGAAAACACAATCGCCATTACCAATAGCTGGGGCTGGATCGATGTGGACTACATCGAAGTCAAGGAATACGAAGCAAAGGCATTCACACTTTGCAACGCTCCTGTCACCAAGAACGCCACCCCGTCTGCAGTTAAGCTTTACAACTTCTTGGTCAACAACTTTGGCAAGAAGACTATTTCCGGTGTAATGACCGGCAACATGGACGCCTACACCAAGGGCGATGCGACCCTGCACGAAGACGTTCAAGCAGTGTATACAGCTGGCGGCAAGTACCCGGCACTCGTCGGCGTCGACCTGATGAACGCCACCGGCGCTAACAAGGAATCTTCTTGGTTCAAGGAATACACCGAAAAGGCTATTGATATCGCCAAGTCTATTTGGAAAAAAGGCGGCATTCCGGCTGTCACATGGCACTGGCGCCCGGGCGACGAAGTAGAATTCTACACCGCTAACGGCAACAAGACCAACAATACCGAATTTGACTTCTCCGAAGCATTCGTCAAGGGCACCACTACATGGGATACGACTTCCGCCCAGTACAAGGCCATTGTCGGTGACATTGACCTCGTTTCTAACATTTTCCTTGACCTTCAGAAAGAAGGCGTCGCCGCCATCTTCCGCCCGTTGCACGAATCCGGTGGAAACTGGTTCTGGTGGAGCGTCAATACTGGCAAGCAGTTCGCAGCCCTTTACCAGTTGGTCTACGAACGCATGGTCTTCAAGAACGGCGTGAACAACCTGATTTGGGACTTTAACCCGAAGGATGCCGCCACAATGTCTTGGACTCCGGGCGAAACCTACTATGACGTGTTGAGCATTGACATTTACAACAAGGCAAATGATCACCAGAGCAACAGCGCTGCATTCATTGACCTCACAAACAAGGGCGGCACCAACAAGATTATTTCGCTCAGCGAAAACGGCCCGATTCCTGACGTCGACAACATGTACACTGATGGTGCAACATGGAGCTGGTGGATGCCCTGGTACGAATCTCCGTCTTGGAACGGCGGCTACGTTAGCCAGACTTCTGCCGAAGTGTGGACAAAGAACCTCGCCGACGAACGCATTATCACTCTTGACGAAATGCCGGGTTGGGAAAACTACGCCGAAGCAACCTCTGCTACGAAGGTTTGCCCGACTGCAAGTGAAAGCGCCAAGTTCGACGCAGACACCTCCAAGAAAGAAGACTACAAGAACCTGATGATGGCCGTGACCTACAAGGCTTTGAACGACAGTGGTGCAAACATTGAACTTCAAAAGGTTCCCAACCTCACTGGTGCAACGACGGTTTCTCTCAAGATTACGAATAACGGTTCCGGCGGTGCAGACGGAGGCATCTGGGTTGGTCTCGCCTTTGTCCGCAACGGTATGGAAGACGACGGTTGGACGTGGGAAATGTCGCCTTCGACCGGCTGCTGGATTAACGACGGCGCATCTTCGACTTGCGAATTTGACATTACCAAGTACGAAGATGATGATAAAGTGGAACACCCCATGGACCTCGACAAGCTCTTCTCTGTAACGCTGATGGTTGCGGCCGTGGGCTTCGAAGGAACCATAATCTTCGACGAACTCGTCGCCGACAACGGCAAGGTGATTTCCGCCTTCGACAAGACCTCTGAACTCTTCAAGGCTGCAACGCAGAGCAAGTCCAAGATTGCAAAGATTGAACTTGTCGACGAAACTGGCGCACCCGCCGCATTCAAGCCGGTTGTCGCCAAGGCTGGCTCCGCCGCCAAGCTGAGCGTTTCGGGCAAGACCGTTTCTCTCACGACTGCAAAGGCTGGCCTCGTATCTGTCGAAGTATTCGGTATGAACGGCAAGCGCGTGGCAACTCTCTACAAGGGCAACCTCGCCGCAGGCACAAGCGCATTCAGCCTCGCCGATATGCCCAAGGGCCGCTACATTGTGCGCGTCAAGGGCGCAGGCCTTGCCGCCACCCAGCCGGTCTTAATCAAGTAAGTTTCTCTTCATGACTCCTGAATCCCCGTGGTTGACGCAAGTTTGCCGCGGGGATTCTTCTATTTGAACAATGAATTTTCAATTTCGGGGAAAATAATGTATTTTAAAATGGAACCGGAGGTTGTATGAATACCTATCATTTTTTGACCGCAACAGCGCTCGCATTTTCGACCTACTCCATGGCCGCAGCCATTCGCGTTGAAGCCGAATCTGCCGTGCCCGCCGACGACCACAAACTTGAAATCACTACAGATGCAAACGCCTCGGGCGGCAAGTATGTGGAAATGGGCGAAGGCGACCTTGCATTCACCGTCAACATGCCTAGCGACGGCTACTACACGCTGTATGTGAGCTACAAGCTCCCCACCGATCGCGGCAGCAAGACCCAGAATCTGACTTTGAACGGAAGCTCCGCCGGTCAGGTGACCTTCGGAGTTTCCGATGATTTTAAGGTCCTCAAGGCGGCAGGTAAAATCAAGCTAAAAAAAGGTGAAAACGCAATCGGGATTGTCCATTCCTGGGGATGGGTCGGCATCGACTACATCGAAATCACCGAATTCGAAGCAACTCCTTGGAACATCAGTCCCAAGCCCGTCACTCCGGAACCTACCGAAAGCGCCCAGAAGCTCTACAACTTCTTGTACACGAACTTTGGCAAGAAAGTCATTAGCGGTGTAATGACCGAACGCCCCTTCGAAAACGACGGCAATTACACCCCGCAGGATTTTGACACCCAGACTGAACTCAGCTACATCAACAAGGCTAGCGGCAAGAACGTGGTTCTCGTCGGTTTCGACTTCTTGCATGCCTCCGGCAAGAATTCCGATCAGCAGTGGTATCAGGGCTACACGCATGCCTCCTTGGAAATGGCAAAGACCGTATGGAAGAAGGGCGGCATTCCGCAATTCAACTGGCATTGGAAAGACCCGATGCACAGCGTAGAAGCCTTCTACACTTTCTCTAGCGGAAACGACCCTTACACTGAATTCAGCATCGGCCTTGCCTACGACACCACCACCGGCAAGTGGAAAACCGACAGCGACGAATACAAGGCCATTATGCGCGACATGGAAATGATCGCCGATTCGCTGCTCACGCTCCAGAAAGAAGGCGTTGCCGTGCTGTGGCGTCCGCTTCACGAAGCAAGCGGCAAATGGTTCTGGTGGGGCACCGACGGCGCAAAAGCCTGCGTAGCCCTGTACAAGCTCATGTTCGACACTTTTGTGAACAAGAAGGGGCTCCATAACCTGATTTGGGTCTGGACAACCGACGAAGCGCCCGATGCACTGGATTGGTATCCCGGCGACGAATACGTAGACGTGGTTGGTCGCGACTACTATTACTACCCGCGCGAATCGAATCACGCATCGCTCATCAGCTCTTTCGAAAAAGTCAAAGACATGTACGGCGCCAAGAAAATCGTCACACTGTCTGAAAACGGCTCCGTGCCCTACCCCGACGAAATGAAGGCCGATGGAGCAAACTGGAGTTGGTTCATGCCGTGGTACGGCGACTACGCCATGGAAGGCTGGGCAAACGATAACAATGCCGAAAGCTGGAAGACCGTCATGAACAACGAATACACCTTGACACTCGAAGACATGCCCGGCTGGGACAAGTACGAAATGCAGACGACCATCATCGCCACCTCCAAGAAAGCGGCTCCAGCAATCCAGCTTGTCGGTCGCGATTTGCAGGTGAACCTGAACGCCGGCATGGCCCAGGTTTCGATTTACGACCTGCAAGGAATCCGCGTGCTCGCGAAAAAGATGAGCCAAAACGGCACGATTGCGCTTTCTCGCCTCGCCCGCGGACCTTACCTAGTGAAAGTCCTGGCGAACGGTTTGACACAAAACCACAAAATCACGCTAAAATAAGCAAATTTCACTAAAAAAAGCCATTCAGGCTATTGCGGAAAAGACAACATCTTTTCCGCTTTTTTGCTTTCAAAATGAAAATCGCGGCCATTCGAAGGTATATTTAAGGCATAAATTAAGGAGTGTTGTATGGGATGTAAATTACTCGCGGCGCTGTCCGCATTCTCTATGGTGTCTGCTTTTGCAGCCCCCACCATGTACGAAGCCGAAGATTTGCCGGGCGCAAGCGTTGCCGAAGGCGCCGAATTTTCGGGCGGAAAGTACGCAAAGACCGCAGACCCTAGCGGCATCACGTTCACCGTCAAGGTCGAAGAAACCGCCGTCTACGATATTACCACCAAGGTCCTGATTAAGCAATACGACTGGACCACCTCTAAAATCGCGGTCAACGGTGTGGATGTAGGCTCCATGCTTACCACCCCGCGCAATTGCGATTCGAGCTACGTGGTTTCGGCATCGGCCAAAATGAAGGCCGGCGAAAACAAGATTACCGTGGGTAACCAGGCTCTCGGCGTGGACTACATTACCGTCGAACGCCACCCCGACCCGACATTCAACATCGGAACTGCACCAGTCACGCCGAATGCAAGCGAAAGCGCCAAGAAACTCTACTCCTTCCTGCGCGAAAACTTCGGCAAAAAGACAGTTAGCGGCATGATGATTAGCGACCAGAATTTCAACTACGATTACGGCAACATGCGGCTCATTCCGCCTGGTGGCTGCACGCCCGCGGACTCTTGCAAGTTCAGCGACGAAGAAGTCTCGTGGAAGGGCCAGACCGACATTGCCGAATTCTACAAGCGTAGCGGCCACTACCCCGCTATTGGCGGCTTCGACATGCTCTTTGCCGCCGGCGGCCACCATGAAGAAGGCTGGTTCAAGGGCTACACCGAAAACAACCTGCTCATGACCGAAGACTTGTGGAACATGGGCGGCATTCCGACTTATACTTGGCACTGGAAGGTCGGCGAAGACACCGTATTCTACACGCAGGGCACTCCCGCAGGCTTTAACAACCCCGGCTGCACCGAAGGCGTCATGGGCACTTCGAACACAAATACCTGCTTTAACTACACCAAGGCTTTCAAGGGCGAACAATGCCAGGAACTTGACGAAACCTCGCAAGAATACAAGGACATCGTCGCCGACGTAGACATTGTTTCGGGCTACTTCAAACAGCTCGAAGAAAAGGGAATCGCCGTCGTATGGCGTCCCTTGCACGAAGCGAGCGGAGGCTGGTTCTGGTGGGGTACCGCTAGCGCCGAATGCTATGTACAGCTGTACCGCCTGGTATTCAATCGCATGGTCAAGACCAACAAGCTCACCAACCTGATTTGGGTCTGGAACATCAATACCGACCCGAAATTCGGTTACGACTACAGCGCCCTGAATGCAGCATGGTACCCTGGCGATGAATACGTGGACATCGTGGCAGTCGACATTTACGACCCGCTGAATGACCACAATTCTGCAGCCAATTACTACAACAAGATTGTGAGCGACGTGGGCACAAGCAAGATGATTGCCTTGAGCGAAAACGGTGCCATTCCGGACATCGACAGCATTGCCGAAGACAAGGCCTATTGGAGCTACTGGATGACTTGGAGCCAGACCTGGAGCGGAAACTTCTTGGAAAAGACTCCTGCCGACATGTGGAAGCGCAATCTAGATGACGAACGCATTATCGCTCTCGACGACATGCCCGGCTGGGACAAATACATCGCCGAAGTTACCACAAGAGCTTTCAACCGAATTCCAAACAAATTAAACATCACGCTGCAAGACAACAACCTGAACATCACCATTCCGCAGGCAGGCCACACAAGCATCGCACTCTTTGACATGCTCGGACACAAAGTAGCAAGCCTCGCCAAGGGCAACCTGCCCGCAGGCACCCTGCAATTCAGCCTCGACGGCATCGCCAGCGGCAACTACATCATACGCGCCAAGAACGGCACCGCAAGCTACGCACAGAGAATTAGGGTGAAGTAGACTAAGCCAAAAAATTTTCCAATTTCTTATGAACAAGGACTCGCTCAAGCGAGTCCTTCTGTCTACTGTCTACTGCCTACCGCCTACTATTTTTTATATTTGTTAACATGGAAAAGAAGCACCCCCTTTATTTTACGATCCACGGTCACTTTTACCAGCCTCCTCGTGAAAACCCTTGGACAGGCGTTATCGAGAATCAGCCGAGCGCACGCCCCTTCCACGACTGGAACGACCGCATTGCAAGTGAATGTTATAGTCCGAATTCCGCCAGCCGTATTTTGAGACCGAACGGACGTATTGTCGATATTGTCAACAACTACGATTTTATGAGCTTTAACATTGGTCCGACTCTCATGGGTTGGATCCGCACGAATGCACCTGACACCTATAAGCGCATTCAAGAAGCCGACAAGCGTAGCATGAAACGTCTGAATGGTCACGGCAACGCAATTGCGCAGGTGTACAACCACATCATTATGCCGCTCGCATCTGCCGAAGACAAAAAGACGCAGATCCGCTGGGGTATTGAAGATTTCAAGTTCCACTTTGGCCGTATGCCCGAAGCCATGTGGCTCGCCGAAACCGCCATCAATCTCGAAACGGTAGTGGAACTCATCAAAGCCGGTATCAAGTACACGATTCTTTCACCCACACAGGCCGACAAATTCCGCAAGTTGGGCGATAATGATTGGATCGATTGCAGCAATACTAATATCGATACGACCCGCCCCTACCGCATTTACCCGCGCAACAAAGACGGCGTAATCGTTTGCGACGGCTACCTAGATGTATTCTTCTACAACCCGACGCTTTCGTCGGCAGTGGGCTTTGAGCACTTGCTCCGCGATGCAAGCACCTTCGGCAACCGCATTAAAGGCGCTTGGGATGAAAAGCGCAACGACCCGCAGCTGGTAAGCATTGGTACCGATGGTGAAAGCTACGGCCACCACGAACCGTTTGGCGACATGTGCGCAGCTTGGCTTTTCAACCACTACGCACCGAAAAACAACATGGAACCGGTAAACTACGGCTGGTACTTGGAAAAGTTCCCGCCACAGCATGAAGTATTACTCAAGAACTTCTACAGCGAAGGTTGCGCCTGGAGTTGCGCTCACGGAGTTGGCCGCTGGTACCGCGATTGCGGATGTTCGACAGGCGGTGGCCCGGGCTGGAACCAGAAATGGCGCGGTCCGTTACGCGACGCATTCAACCACTTGAAAAAACTCGCCGACGACATTTTCTACCGCGAATTCGAAAAGATTTCGAATGTGAACCCGTGGGATGCCCGCAATAACTTTGTAGAAGTTCTAGTCGCACCCGAAGACGAATCCCGCATCAAGGATTTCCTTGCCAAGACCGTCAAGAACCCAAACGACCCGGATATGTGCGCGAAGGCTATTCGCCTGCTTGAAATCCAGAAGTTCTGCCTGTTCAGCTTTACAAGCTGCGGCTGGTTCTTTAACGACATCGAAGGTTTGGAACCGGTGCAGAACATGCGTTACGCCCTGCGTGCCATGGAGCTCTTGGAACCGTTCCTGCCGTATGGTCACCATATCAAGAACGAATTCATCAGCATTCTTGCCCGCGCCACAAGTAACGAACATAAGTGGAATGGAGCCGAGGTGTTTACAAACTACGCCGAAGAAAAGGTTCCGTCCATCGTAAAGGAAATGGCCGAACAGGCTGCCATGTTCCACTTACATCTGGAAGACGACAACGAACAGAACAAGAAAATTGTCGCAACCAAGATTGCATCGCGCAAGCGCCAGACGCTTGTACGTACCGAGTATTACGACAAGTATATCAACGAACGCCGTATTTCGACCGTACTCGCCATTACCGACACACTCGGCCGCATTAACTTGGTCGTTGCCGACGGTGAAAACGAACAGAATGGCCTCAAAATTGTCAAAGACCCGAACATGAGCACGCAGGAGCTGCAGGCCACCTACCCCACCGCCTACGTGGTGCGTATGCGCAACCTCATGAGCGACTCGATCAAGCGCATCAACCAGATTTCGACCAAGAAGTACTTGAACGAAATTACGGAATCGTTCTCGAGTTTCGCGCTTTCGCACGGTCTTTCAATCGACAGTCTGGCCGACCCCGACCATACCCTGCCGGACACCATGCGCAAAATCCTTTCGCTCGAAATCAACTCCAAGATTCACCATCTGGCACTCGCCTACATGGAAAACGACGACCAGAAGGTCTTTGACGAAATTAAGGATCTGATCGAAGAAGCAAAGGCATTGCACACCCACTTCTCGTTCGGCGGTACGGGCCGCATGTTCCATGCCAAGCTCGTGAAACTGATTGATTCCGTATTCGAGAAATTCGATCCAGCTGCCGTCAAGCACATTACAGGCCTCATTACAGTGGCCGACTGGCTTGGCCTCGGCATCGACAAGACTAGCCTCGAAAACAAGGTATTCCCTGCATACCAGGAATATGTGAAGTACCCGACCAGCAAGATTGCGGGCCTCAAGCCCATGTTCAGCTGGCTGAACTTTGAGGTATAAGAAACATGTACAGGATGTCAGAAAAACCGCTGATTAGCGCCAACGAGATTCGCGAACGAGTAACTACACTTGCCCGCGAAATCGTCGCCGTCTACGATTACGACATCCTGATTTCGGCACTCACCGGTGCCTACATGTTTACCGCCGACTTGACTCGAGAACTCGCCAAGGCAGAAGGCGCCAAAGCGCCCCAGAAAAAGATAGCCTTCATCAAGGCTTCTAGCTACGGCGATTCCACGGAATCTAGCGGCAAGCTCCAGGTGCGCGGACTTGAAAAAATCGACATCAAGGGCAAGAAAATCCTGATGGTCGATGACATCGCCGACACGGGAACCACCCTGCTCGGGCTCTGCGAAATGCTCCGGGATGCCGGTTCCCAAGAGGTTCGCACCTGTGTTTTACTGAACAAACAGGAGCGTCGCGAAGTAGACATCACGGCAGATTTTGTAGGTTTTGAAATAGCAAACGAATTCGTGGTAGGTTACGGGCTCGATTACGCAAACGATTACCGATTCCTACCGGACATCTGGACACTACAGGAGACCAACTAAATGGCAAACAACGATTTAGATGACGTCCGACTCCATGCCACCCAAGCCTTCGAAGCTGTAGAACGCAGCTACAACAAGATTGGTCGCGGCAAGCGGTTCTTGATCAACCTTAGCGTATGCCTGCTATTCTTTATCGCGGGATTCATTACATGTAGTGTCTTCACGAGCATTCCAAACGAAGGCATTATCGAACGCGTGGCGGCCCAGCCCGACATGCCGAACAAGTGCAAGTTCCGCTATGACCGAGCCATGGAATATGCCATTATGCACGAATGTGTCTTTGGCAAAGGCACTCCCAGCAGCGGAAAATCGTTGATTCAGCGAATCAACTATTGCACCTGCGCCCTCGAAAGCGTGCAGAAGAAAAAGCCCTACCAGAAAATGTTTGAAAATAACCTCGTCGACTTCACCTTCAAAATTCGCGAAGAAAATCTATGCCGTGAAAACAAGGTAATCCCCACTTTGGATGACGAAGACGACGCGAAAGACAAGGCCAAGAAATGAACATCGAAGAAATAGAACAAGCGATCCGAAAAGAAGCCGAGAAGTTGGTTCACGATGAACCGCTTTCGGTACTAATGCTCACCGAGCAGGTCCTGAACTGTAAGGACTTTGCCGCGATGCTTTCGGTTACGCTGTCATGTCAGCTCGCAGGCGAAGTCATGGACCGCGCCGAGCTCGAAAAGATGTTCGACATTCTTTATTTGAGATACCCCGAACTTTTAATTTGCGCCTGCAAGGACTTGCATGCAACCGTCCTTCGCGACCCCGCTTGCACCAGCTACTTGGAACCGCTCCTGTTCTTCAAGGGATTCCAGGGATTGCAGGCCTATCGCGCCGCGCACGCCTTGTGGCTTGAAGGCCGTTCTTTCCCGGCCAAGATGATCCAGAGCATTGTGAGCCGCAAGTTCGGCATGGACTTTCACCCGGCAGCCAAAATCGGTCACGGTCTCTTGATTGACCACGCCACCAACATTGTGATTGGCGAAACCGCCGTGGTCGGCAACAACGTGAGTTTCTTGCACGGCGTGACCCTCGGCGGTACCGGTAAGGAAACCGGCGACCGTCACCCGAAAATCGGTAATGGTGTGATGCTCGGCGCGCATGCTCAGTTGCTCGGCAACATTCACATTGGCGATGGCGCCAAGATTGGTGCTGGCGCTGTAGTGGTGACAGACGTTCCGCCGCATACGACTTATGCAGGCGTCCCCGCCGTCGAAGTCGGCCACCCGGACGATGAAATGCCCAGCTTCAACATGCAGCAAGACTTCACGCGCGACTGTGAATAAATAGACAAAAGAACGGCGCAAGCGCCTACAGACGAAAGACGAGAGATTTTCTAAGTGAAAAAAGCTGATAAGATAAAATTCATCAGCGAGACGCTCGACGAGTTACTTCCCGACCCGCCGATTCCACTGGATTACTCTGACCCTTACACGCTCCTGGTCGCGGTCGTGTTGAGCGCGCAATGCACCGACCTCCGCGTAAACCAGGTGACCAAGGAGCTTTACAAGAAGGCGAAAACCCCCAAGGCCATGGTGAAACTCGGCGTCGAGAAAATCACCGAAATCATCAAGCCCTGCGGCCTTTCGACTACCAAGGGCAAGAACATTTTCAATCTGTCCAAGATTCTTGTCGAAAAATATAACAGCGTAGTTCCGCAGACCTTCGAAGAACTGGAAGCACTCCCCGGCGTAGGTCACAAAACCGCCAGCGTCATGATGATTCATGCGTTCAAGATTCCCGCCTTCCCGGTGGACACGCACATTCACCGTCTCGCCAAGCGTTGGGGACTTTCCGACGGATCCTCTGTCGAGCAAACCGAAAAAGACCTCAAGAAAATCTTCCCCGAAAACGAATGGGAAAAACGCCACCTGCAAATCATTCTATTCGGACGCACCTACTGCAAGGCTCTCGGCCACAAGCCCGAAAACTGCCCTATCTGCAGCAAAATCTAGTCGATAAAATCTAGTCGTTATTCCGCTGGTAGAACCAGTAGTAAAACAGACTCCAAGTACCCCACAGCACGCAAAGCCACATTCCTACATAGCCCGTGGCATACACGGCGTTTGCAATCGTATCGTACTTGAGCAACAATCCCATTTCAGACAGAATAAAATTCCAGTCATGAAAACCATACGGAGCCTCGGCTCCCGTACCGCCGCTAATCAGCATTAGTTTCATGGGCAGAGCGTCGTCAATGTATACAGCCACATCGATAAAGTTTTCAAACGCCCACCAAAGCGCCACCGACGCGCCAAGAATATCGCGGGGCTTAATCCACAGCGCAAAGCAGAATACGAGCGGCATGATAATCTGGAACAGCGAACCGCCCAACGAATGCAGCACACGATTTCCGAAAATCGAAAACACCAAGTGACCCGTTTCGTGCACCGGCAAATTCAAGCAATGCAAATACTGCGCAATCCAAGCATCGTACCCTTCGCGCATCAACTGTATGGTAAAGAAAATCATCGCAATCACAAGCAAAAGTCGGAACGGAACAAAACGCGCTCCACCGAGCGTTTTGGGGTACAGCAAAAACTGCACGACCACCGGCCATGTTCCGGGATCGTCCAAACAAAAAGACGACGGCGTTTCATGCTTCACCGTCACCAGATTTAAACGTACCTGGTCTGTCGCTTTCTGTTTCTCGTTTTCCATCACTCTAAATATACCCAAATACTTACAATTCGGAACAATAAACCCCTAAAATAGAACCATTCTTAAGCAGGCCACTTTTTCCTTTTTCTTTTTTACAATTCTAGGGTAAACAGAACCGAAAAATAAAGCTATCTTCAACCAAAATTTGGAGTTGTGTTATGATGAAAAAACTTTCTACTGCAGCACTCGCTGCAGCCACAATCGCTTCTGCAGCAAGTATTACCGTCGACCCGACCGCAACAAAGCAAGAAATCGTCGGTTTCGGTGGCGGCTCTGTTTATTACCAGAGTTGGATTACAGCACTTGCCGACAAAAATAAGGAAGCTCTTTTTGACACCGCCTTCACAGGTTTGAACCTTTCTCTTTTGCGCGTGGGCAACTGGCTTCAGGCAGACACCGCCAAGGTAAGCCAAGATGACATAGCCATCGTGCAGGCCGCAAAGAAGCGTCTCGGCGACCACGTCAAAATTGAAATGTCTAGCTGGTCCGCTCCGGGCAGCCTCAAACCGAGCGGCAGCGTGAATGGTAGCGCAGGCTCTAGCAAGTCTGACAACTCGCTGAAAAAGGTCAGCGGCGATGCCTACGGTTCTTACGCATACACAGACTTCGCCAATTGGTGGAAAAAGAGTATCGAAACTTACAAAGCAGCCGGCATTACGCCCGACTACATCAGCATTCAGAACGAGCCGGACATGAACGCTGACTACGAAGAAACCCTCTTCGAGCCCACTGAAACAAGCGAAATAGCTGGCTACAAAGAAGCCTTGAACGCTGTTTATGACGCCGTGAAGGGCACCACCAAGATTCTCGGACCGGAACCGCTCGGCATCGGTTACAGCAACTTTGAAAAGTATGCTAAGGAACTGGACGACAGCAAGCTAGACGGCTACGCCTACCACCTGTATCACGCAGGCGATGGCAACGACAACTCCGGCAACAACTACCTCGCTCCCGAAAACTTCCGCAAGTCCATGAAGGCAATCGGTTCTACTTACGGCGGCAAGGGCAAGCCGATTATCATGACCGAATTCTGCAACATGCTCGACAAGACCCGCGAAGAAGACATGGTGGGCCTCGCCCACATTATGCAGGTCGGCTTTACCGATGGCCAGCTCGGCGGCTACATCGCTTGGGAACTCTTCTGGGGTAACGGCACCGGTCAGCTCATCGGCGTTTGCACCCAAGGCTGGGGCAGCTGTAAGAAAGACGAAATCGTGATTGGTCCTGAATACCACGCCATGCGTCACTATTCCAAGTTCGTGAATCCGGGCTGGAAGGCTATCTCTGCCTCCACCGCCGAAAACGACCTCAAGACGGTCGCTTTCGCAAGTGCCTCCGGCGACTCCGTTTCCGTGGTTGTCATCAACACCGGCAAGACCGCCATTCAGCTTGACGCTCCGGCAATCAGCGGCATGAATGTCGCAACCGCCGTGCAGTCCAAGGAAAACGGCTTCAAGAGCAAGAACATCACCATTGCAAGCTGCTACATGCTCCCCGCACGCTCGGTAACGACGCTCGTTCTCACCAAGACCGCAGCCGCCTCGACCGTCGCCGCATGCCAAGACGAAACCACCGATCCGAACTACACTGAACCGGTCATTACCCCGTCTGCAGATGTCGTGATCCTCGACTACTCCAAGACCTCCGACGTTTCCACCTGGCAGGCCATGAGCGACGACCTCGGCGCAGTCACCTACGAAGCCGGCGAACTCGACGGCATTACAGGTTATGTCAGCGTACCGCTCGCCGGTTGCGAACAGTCTGAATGCGGCTACAAGAGCCAGCTCGTGAACATCAGCGAAGAAGGCGCCGCCGCACTGGCAAGCTGCTCCGAACTGGTGATTACCATGCGCAGCCAGGGCACTTCCAATGCCTACGTGAACGTGGGTGCCGCAAACGGTGGCAGCTGGGTTGACTACCAGTATGGCCGTACCGCTGCCGCAAACAGCTGGAGCGAAACCACAGTGGATCTTGAAAAAGAAGGCGACAACGGCTCTACCGCACTGCACTTTAACAGCGACGCCACCGGAATCTACATCGCAAAGATTGTGGCTACGGGCTGCACCTCGACCGGTATCACGAAGGCTCCGAAGTTCGCCGTCAACGACCGCTTCGCCCCGGCGAAAGTCTTCGACCTGAACGGCAACCTCGTGTGGAGCGGCATCAAGGGCCAGGCTCTGAATGCCGACGGGACGCTGCGCCTCGACCTCCGCCAGGGCATGTACCTGGTGAAGACGAAGAACTCCACGGTGAAAGCGGTGAAGAAGTAATGTGAGATGTGAAATGTGAGATTATTCATTTCTCATTAGTCATTTCACATTACACATAACAAAAAAAAGCGGGCTAATGCCCGCCTTTTTTTGTTGCTTCAGCAACTCAATTAGCCTTCTTCGAGAGCTTCCTTGTATTCGTCGACCGTTGCGATGTATTCGTCAATCATGTCGTCCTTAGATTCAAGGTAAGAAAGAATCTGTTCCAGATGTTCCTTCTTGAACACAGCCTTGAGCTGACGGCTAGCGTGTCCACGATAGCCCCATTCCTTGAGGATTTCGTCGGTCACCACGAAGGCGTCGTTCATAGAGACAAAGCGCATGGGGCCATAGACAGCCCAGTTGTGTTCCATCTGCATGCATTCCGGTTCCTGGAGTTCCGGATTAGCCATGTAGCGCTGGATGTGGCGGGTACGCACGTCCTTAATCTTGTCGATGCGCATGTAACCCATAATCAAGTACTTGTTGCGGAGTTCGGAATCGCTCAGGCCTTCGTAACGGGTGCCGAACAGAATGTAGCGGCTCTTTGCCTTGAGGATTGCGTTGATCGCCTTCACGTTATAGCAGCTCATCAGACCATAGGTGCTAGTTTCGTAGTTGGGTTCATAGAGGAAACCCTTACCGTTTTCGTTCAGCTGGTCGCGGACCGGCATTTCGGACTGGTGGCTGGTTTCGACGTAGAGCAAGCTACCGGCAGCGTTGCCGCGGTAATCCTGCCAACCTTCGAGATTGATCTGTGTTTTAGGCATTTGTCATCCACTCTAGTTAGGTTAAACTTTGGGAACCCCGAATTTTTGGTCCGGGGTCCCCTTTTTATATAAATCTTACAATCGGACTACTTATGGCAGTCCGTTGCTTATTTTCAATATGCAAGATACAAATTTATAAGCTAAAAGGTAACTGACTCTGCCGAAAAACCGGTCATTCCAAAGAGCGATGCCCCTTTTTCGAAGAATTTCGCGGTATCGGTGGTCAAAAACCTAGTTTTTCCATTTTTTGTAAGGCGGGCATCCATCTCCGGATGGCGTTTCAGGTAGTCCACGGTCTTTTCGGACACGATATCCCCCTGGAACACGAGCTTCACATGAGGCGGCAGGGCAGCTCGGATTGCCCCCTCCAGGAGCGGGTAATGAGTGCAGGCGAGCAAGACTGTGTCGATATCCGGGTCTTGGGCGAGCAGGGCGTCCACATCCTTCTTGACAAAGAATCGGGCTCCTTCGGATTCCCTTTCGCCATATTCGACCAGAGGCACCCACATGGGGCAAGCATGTTGTGTCACCTTGAGCTCGGGGTAAAAATGGTTGATTTCAATCAGGTAACTGCCCGAAGATACCGTTCCCGCCGTCCCGAAAATGCCAATATGGCCCGACTTGCTGAACTTGCCAATTTCCTCGGCAGTGGGTCGCACAATGCCAAGCACACGCTTGTCCGGGAATTCATACGGGAGTACGTCCTGCTGAATGCTACGGAGCGCCTTGGCCGACGCCGTATTGCAAGCGAGAATCACCAAAGGGCAGCCGCGACTAAAAAGTTCACGAACCGCCTGCAATGTATAGCGGAAAATCGTTTCGAACGTGCGCGAACCATAAGGAGCACGAGCGTTATCGCCCAAATAAAGGTAATCGTACTGCGGGAGCGCCTTCTGCAGGTTTCTGAGAATGGTCAGGCCACCAAAGCCCGAATCGAACACTCCTATCACAGGGCATCCTCCATCATCTTGTGGACCATGGGGAGCATGTGAATCTTGGGATCAAACTTTTCGTTTTCTTTGCGGCACTCCAGAACATCGATTGGTGCAAGCACCTTCACATTCACCTTGCAACGCTTGGTATCCTTACGGCGTTCCCAGACCGGGCCCGAACCCTTGATAACAAGCGGGAGCATGATGGCATCGTTTTCGCAAGCAAAGCGGAACACGCCACTCTTGAAAGTTCCAAGCGCACCAGTCTTGCTGCGAGTGCCTTCGGGGAAAATAAATATGCGCGCCGAGTTTCCTCTTTCAGAGACTGCCTGACGCACCGCCTTGGCGGCGCCGCCCTTTTCGCGGTTCACCAAAACGCAACCAATTTTGTGCATCCAGAAATTCAAGAAAGGAATTCGACCAAGTGATTTCTTTGCAACAAAGCCCACGGTCTTCTGGATAGCCAAAAATACTATCGGAATGTCAACAAACGAATTGTGATTCCCGACAACAAACACCGGGCGACTCCAATCGACTTTTCCGAGCTGGGCCTGATCTTCAATCGTCAAGTCTATGCGTATAACCTTCATGCAGTATCTTGAAAAATCTTGAATTTTGTGATCGAGCCACGCATCAAAATTTTTCCCATAGCGCAGTTTCAAATACGGAAGTGCAATGATATACATCAGCATGTATCCAAGCACCGCCACCACGACATAGATTTTAAACAAGATTACAGGCATATTCCATTCCGTACTTCGATTTCTTTCGTGAGGCAAAAATCTCGAACGCCTAAACCTTCGCAATTTGCCTTTCCAGAATCTACGCTTGCAATATAACAAAAATAGGCATGCTTCGGCCCGGGTTACCCCGACGTAATAAAGCCTTCGTTCCTCATCTAACTGCCGTTTTCGTGCCTTGCGGTCCCCCGTACATTCTCCAGGCGTGAGTTTTTCGCATAAGCCTGCGTAATACACCACCGCATACTGGAGTCCTTTGGAGGCATGCACCGTCTCTATATGCACGCCGTCTTCAACTGTCACCTCGGACGTGGCAGCACCATTCTCCATCTCGCCCGCATCTGTCACCACGTCGCCTGCAATCGGAATATTGTAGTCGCGAAGAGCCTGCTCGTAATAAAGGCGTTGCCGGTTGTAGCGAACTAGAATTGCAAAATTTTTCCAAGCAAGGTCATAATCTTCGCGAAGCTCCTTGATTGATACGACTATTTTCTGGATTTCTTCAACAGGATTGTCAGACACCCAGATTTCGGGCTTGCGATTTTCCTTATAGAGCGGGTTTCCGCCGGAACCATTCAAGTTGCCCGCACGCAGCATCTTGCGCAAGTGAATCGGCTTATTCTTGAAAATTTCATTTGCCAAATAGAGAACATTCGGTACCGAGCGGTAATTCCACTCCAAGCGAATTTGCGTTGATTCCTTGAAGTCTTCACAAAAGCGTTCGATGTTTCCGATGTCGGCGCCACGGAATCCGTAAATGGCTTGGTCATCATCGCCTACGACAAACAGTTGCTTTCTATCGCCCAACAAGCCTTTCACCAAACGATACTGCGAGGGGTTTATATCTTGGTATTCGTCCACCAGAATTTCTTTCCATTGGTCGCGAAAGTAATCCCGCGCAGCCTCGTTAGTTTCGAGCAATTGTATCGCTGAATATATCAAGTCTTCAAATACGACTTGGCCCGATTCTAGAACGGCTTCACGGAGCGGTTGCAATTTCGCTGACACCGCCGCGCCATAACAGTCCGAAAACAAGTTCTCCCGCGACACATTGACTTTCAACTTGAGCTTCGAAAGCGCCTGCGAAAATTCTCGTTCCGACGATTCTGTCGGCACAGGCATTTTCTTGAAGCCCAAAAGTTCGTAAGCCGGACACTCGCCGCCCGCGCCACCTTTTTTCCCGCACGGCATCTTGCACTTCAGCATATACAGCGCAAGCGAATGGAACGTACACAATCGCACGCCCGCATTCGGGAAAAGCTTTTGCACACGTTCCCGCATTTCGGCGGCGGCCTTTGCGGTGAATGTTAGCGCCAAGATTTTTTCAGGTTCTACACCGCAAAGAATCCTATACTGGATTCGCTTGGTCAAGACGGATGTCTTGCCCGAGCCGGCCCCCGCCAAAATCAAAAGTTGCGCACCTTGTTCATGGTCGTGCAGCACCGCTGCACGCTGGTCAGAATTCAACCCTTTCAGGATTTCTTCGGCGTCCATAACGCCTCGTATGGAATGGGGCGAAGTACATGTAAATCGCCACCGCTATCTAAAAACCGTCGCACGCCCCAACGTTTCAGTCCAAGGCCTGCGCCGTCGAATTATTTCGGTTCGCCTTCAGTCTTAACAGGCATATTTGTCGCAGGCGTTCCGCCAAGCAAAAATACGAATGCGCCAAACAGGCTCAGCAACAGGCTCACAAAGTAAGCAAGCAGCTGAATCACCACCGATTCAAGCCCAGGCACTCCGGCACGTGCAAAAAGCGACTGCGCCAAAAGTTCACGCGGGCCAAAACCGCCAATCGAAATCGGGAGAGCACTCACGATTGCAACCAGCGGGATGTAGTAAAAGTACCACGAAATAGAAAGGTCAACACCGACCGCGATTCCGCAAAAATAGTGCACCAAGATTCGAAGGCCCTGAGTCACCGCCGAAAGCAAGTTAATAGACGCCAAAAGCTTTACCGAACGGAATTGCTGGAATCGTTCGAACATGTGAATCAAGCGTTCGTTAATCTTTTTCGGGAAAATCTTCGTAAGCACCTTGCACAGCAAGCGCCCGAGCCTACGGCTGCAAAGGGCGGCAAACAACGCACAGAATCCCAGGAAAATCCAAACCGAGGGCCACATGAACGAGCGCTGAGCTTCATCGTGCATAAAGAACAACAGGCCCATGGCAAGCGCAAACAGCGTAATAAAGAACAGCCCGTAAAGGCGGTCAAAGAAAGTTGCCGTAAGCCCAGCGCCCACGGAATCCTGGCCACCCTGCATGCGGATGTCATAAACCTTCTTGGCATCGCCACCCACATTGCCCGGCATAAAATTATTGAAGAAAAGTCCCACGTAATAAAGCTTGAGCAAATGCCCGTAGCCAAGCTTCACGTTCTGTCTTTCAAGCAAAAGCTTCCACTGCAGGCACGCAGTAAAGTTCGAAAGGCCAAGGCACAAAAGGGCAACAATCAAAGGCCAAACGCTATGCGTACTGAACAGCGTATACAAGTCATCGACGCTCCAGTCAGGCGCCATCACGATGTTACGGTATACAAAGTAGGCCGGAACTGCCGTCACGACTAACTTCAGACAAAAAATCAACGCCGACTTAAGCCGACCATTCATTTTACTCATTTCCTCCCCCCACTTGTCGCTCTATAACGGCGTCCTGCAAAAGGTCGAGAGTCTTCTCGGCTGCAATGTCCCAGCGGAACTCGCCCGCATAGCTTTTTGCCGCCGCCGAAAGTCTCGTGCGCAAATCGTCGTCGCTATAAAGTCTGTCCATTTCGGACGCACAAGTATGAAAATCCCCCACCGGGAACAAGAGTCCCGTTTCGCCGTTTCTAACGCTATCGCGGAGTCCCGGCACATCGCTTGCAATCGTCGTCGTTCCAAGCCTTGCAGCCTCTACAACCGTAAGCCCCCAGCCTTCCTTGTAGCTGGTCTGCAAGAGCGCCACCGCTTTCTGCAACAAGGCGCGTTTCTTTGACGGCGTTACAAATCCCAAAAGTTCAACACGTTCCGTAAGCCCGCGTTCCTTGAGCCACGCCGGAATCTTTTTCAGGAGCGGACCGTCGCCTGCCACCACAAGCTTTACATCGGGGTGGTTTTCGTTCTCGGCAAATTCTTCAAAAGCCTCGAGCGCCGTCCAAATACCCTTGTAGCGGTGCACGCGCGAAAGCCACAAAAAGTACGGCGTACTCGGCACGTCTTCGGTCGCCACGACCTGCGACGGATCCACATCGTCAGACCCATTATAAATCACCGAGATGCGGTCTTCGTCAATTCCGATTTCTTCAAGTTCGTACTTGGTGCTCGGGCTCACCACCACAAACGGCTGCTTGCGGTAGAACCACGGAATAACGCGTTCAAACGCCCACACCATAAAGGCAATCGGGAACGACGCCTCATGGAAAATGGAGCTACGCCACAAATGGTGCATCTGCACCACCACGGGCTTCTTGGTCAAAAACGGCGTAAACAGCGGAAGCTTGTTCAGGTCCTCGACCACCACATCAAAATTGAATTCGCGGTCCAGCTTGCGGATATTCATCGCCGTCGTCAGCTGGAACAGCAAATCGCCCCCCTTGCGAATCACCTCGATACCGTCGACCGTTTCGCGGGCCTTGCAACCAGCAAACGCCGTCGTAAAGAGCACAACCTTGTGCCCCGCTTCTACAATCTGCGAAAAAATACGGTGAAGGTGCTTTTCGGCGCCCCCTGCAGCAGGGTGCATCCGGTCGCGGTAATTAACTACAAGGATGTTCATCGGCTAGGGCTTCTTGCCCAAGACTCCAATGCACAACTGCGTGTAGTGCATAAGCGAATTGTTTTCGAGAGAATCAAGAATCTTGTCCTTGACCTTCTGGTAAGCAGAACCCTGCAGCGGATACTTCGGCAGTTCTACGCCCACCTTGAAGCCCACTTCGCGCACAATGCGGTAGAACAGGTTCGGGCGCATCCAGTCGCCATAATCGTAAACGCATTCAAAGCCCGCATCGGCCATAAGCTTCTTGAGCTGCGGCATGGTGAACTGCTTTTCCCAACCAGCAAACCACTTGTCCATCGCAATCAGAATATGCTTGATAACGGTGTACGGGTGAACGGTCTGCGGCACGTCGCACAGGCAATGGCCACCATGCTTTAGAATGCGGTAGTTTTCCTTGATCAGCGGGAGCGAATCCTTGAAGTGTTCGGCCAGGCCCTGATGGAACACCAAGTCAAAGGTGCAATCCGGGAACGGAGCCTTGAAGGCATCGCCACGCACAAGCTTCAGGTTATCGTAAAGGTTATCCTTCGCACGAATGGCGTCCACAATTTTCAGGCTGTTTTCAGCGTAATCAAGTACGTAGACGTCGGCACCCAAGCGGGCCAGTTCGGCACTATCGCGACCGGTACCGGCACCCACTTCCAAAACCTTGAGGCCTTCGAGCTTAAAATTCTTCTTAATCGTATTCAACACAGACGGGGACGAAGGATAAACCTTGTCCATATCGTTCTTCTGTTGCCAAAATCTGTTCCAGACAGACTGATCAGGTTCTTTAATAGACATAGCGTGTAAAATATACTAATTCGGAATTCAAAATTTGGAATTCAATTTTTGCCGTGTGGCAACATTACATTTTTTTTGTTAGAAATAGAGCCGAACGGTCTGTAAAGGGGTAGGTATCCCCCTGGTGCAAGCCATGGCAATCGCCAAACTATGGCCGCCGCGATGTTTTTACCCGCTCACTACCACGGAAAAACCCATGAATCGTTCGCTTGCTAAAAACATTCGCTCTGGCCATCAGCAATTTCAAGCGCCATGTCTTTTACCACCCCCTCGCCTAAGGGCTTTGCCCTTAAAAACCCATACAAGGCGAATGCCGCAACAATCGTGCTTGCACGAATTCCGAAGCTCTAAACGCGCTATGTCCGCGGGCTTTTCCGACCAGGCGCAAGCGCCGCGCCGACTACGAGATTTGTAACGAACGAGCCCCGGTCCCCTGAACGTGTTCAGGGCCCGGCTAGCGAGTGAGAGCAAATCTCATAAGGAGGCGCCAGTCCCAACCCCGCACCGAATTGTCATAAAATTACGACAATAGTTGAAAATCAAAGACAATTTTTCTATTTTTAGAGACAAAATTCATAATTGTGTGACATTTTTTGTTAAATCTGATACAGTTTGCAAATTTTTTACACTTTTGGCACGCATCTTGCTTAAAAAAATACGATATTAAGGATGTAAGGTTATAAAATGCATATTGATTCTACTGATACTACTCTAAAACGTTACCTCGAAGATATTAGACGCACAGCTCCCCTCTCTCGTGAAGAAGAGCAGATTCTGTTCCAGAAAGCTAAAGAAGGCGACAAAATCGCCCGTAAAAAGCTTATTTCTGCAAACATGCGTTTCGTTTTGAAAGTTGCAATTCAATACCGTGGTTGCCCGATTCCGCTGCCGGACTTGGTGAGCGAAGGCGCTATGGGTCTTGTACGTGCTATCGAATCCTTTGAACATACTCGTGGTCTTAAGTTCATTAGTTACGGCGTGTGGTGGATTAAGGCTTACATTACCCGTGCCATTAACGAACAAGGTAACTTGATTCGCTTGCCGGCTAACCAGCACTTGCGCGTGCGTAAGGCTTTGCACGAACAGAGCCGCGGTAAGGAAATCAACGAAGAAATCCGCGAACTTATCCAGATCGGTCAGCGCGGTGTTTCGTTCGACAGCCCGCTCAAGGCAGACTCTAAGGCAACCTATGCCGAAGTGCTCCCCGATGGCACCGCAACGAACCCGGAAAACGAATCTGAAATCCAGAGCGTCGAAGCTTTGGCTCGTGACCTCATGGAACAGCTTCCGGAACGCGAAGCTAAGGTGATTACCGGTATCTTCGGTATCAACCAAGAAGCTCCGCAGACACTTCGCGAAGTGGGCGAATCCATGAACATCTCTCACGAACGTGTCCGTCAGTTGCGCGACCAGGCTCTCCGCCGTATCCGCAAGTACAACAGCAAGGAATTCCTCCAAGATAAGAAGGACGCCTTTTTGGCAGCAATCAACAAATAGGCTTCACTTCGTTTCACCCCGCAAGCCACCCCGGTTCAACAACCGGGGCGTTTTGCTTTTTATACTTGTTCGCGCTCCGCGCTCTCACCCGCCTTTAAGCTTACATACAAAAAACATTCAGCTACCGCTGAATGTTTTTCATTTTCTACAGAGCGCAACCGCTACTTCTTATGTTTCTTGCGGCGGACGCCCCACTTGTCCTTGATTTCTTCGACAATCTTCTTGTCTTCGTAGCGGACAACCATCTTGAACTGCACGGTGTACACGCCCGTTCCAACGAAGCGTCCCTTGTGATCCTTGAAGTTCCAGTTCACAAAGACCTTCTTGTCGGTTTCAAGGCAGTTACCGCCGAACTTCGGGCTTTCGCAAGGCACCGTGATAATGGTGTCGTTCACGTACTGGCCCAAGTGATCGAAGTAGTTCACGATGAACGAGATGTACACGTCTTCAGGCTTCAAGGAATCGAGCACAGACGGATCATACGTACCGTCGGCAGACACCTGGGCACGGTCCAGAAGCTGCGGCACAAAGCGTTCGCCAAGCTGCACCAACTGTCCAAGAGCGCCTTCCTTTTCCATGTCTTCCTTGGTCGTAGAACCCGGCACATAGCGCAGGTTCACAGAGCTTACCGTCTGCAAGGTATAAGACTTGCCATCGGAATCTTCCTTCGGGGTATCGTCATTGACATCGAAGGTGCCCATCTGCGTGGCTTCAACCAAGTGGTTCAGGAGACCACCGATAATGACTGCCTGCGGATTTTCACCGGCAACATTCTTGTAGTTATCCTTGATGGCATCCTTTGCGCCCTTGCGGACAACAATGGAGTCACCCGGCATAATCGTTCCGTCGCTGCCGTTAAACACGAGCTTGGCAGAAAGACCATCCGAAGACCAATCGATTCTCGACGGATTCAGTTCGATCACTTCTTCACCATGGATGTAAGAGAAGTAATCAGATCCCTTAAGATCCTTCGTAAGAATCGGTTCCGAGAACACAACTACGAGCGTATCGGCCTTCTTGCCGTAGTCAAGAGTAGCGGTCGATACCACAGGAGCCATCTTGTCGACCAGCGGAGCAGCGCCTTCGTTCACGAAGGTTTCGCCAAAGATCTTGTAGTAGGTATACACATTTGCCTGCGGCAAGTCTTCAGAGATATTCGTTACACCGCTAGCCAAGCGAGTCGTCGATATAACATCCCAAATCACGCGAGTCGAATCCTTCGGGTCGAGCTTCAAGTTTTCAGGCTGAGCCTGCAACTGAATCATCATACCGCGATAGCTGTACCACGGGAACGACATATACAGAGAACCGTCAATGTCTTCAGCAGTCAGCTTCTTGTCGAACACCGTGACAATCTGATCCAAGACGCCGTCGCCATCGGTATCCCAGTATTCCACATTCTTTGCCTGCGGAAGCCTGTCGACCACGGTGACCGGCACTTCGCGGTCATATTCGTCAGAAGTAATGTACGGCAAGGTCGTGAAAGTTGCACCCGGATGCAGCGACACGCTGTCCTTATTATCGCCCTTCAGCTTGAAGTTCTTTCCGACCAGAATCACGATATCCTTGGCAGGCATGTAGACCTTCTTAATCTGATCCACATCGAAGCCATAACGCTTAGCATCCTGCTTGATCATCACCAACATTTCAGGCATGCTGACGTCTGTCGGGAACAGGTCGATATTGTACTGCAAGAACAGCGAATCGAGGCCATTCACGTTACGGATTGCGTAGGCATCCTTAATGACGTTGCTACCGACTTCAACAATAGCAGATTCGCGGACGTAAGTCGCACCCGAACCAAGTTCGTCACCGTAAGAAACAAGTGCCTTAGCATCCTTCGGGAATTCACCTGCAGGCGGGAGCACCAAGCTAGACACATCAACCAGAATGCGATCACGTGCAGCATTGAACTTCGGATCCACGCAATCAAGCGTATCCTTGCCAATCACCAACTTCACGCCATCCAGGTAGTAGTTGTTCGACAGAGTGTCTTCCAACAGGATTTCTACATAGTCCAGAGCCTTGTCGCCATCGGTATCCTTGATGTAACCCATGCGAGTATCCGGAATCGGATCGTAGAAGTTGATGTTGTCGATAATCACCATCTGGCTGCCACCATACACCTTGATCGAACCGCCCTGAACCACCTTGTCGGCGGTTACGAAGATCGTGACAGAACCATCAGGATGAACCACCAAGGCTTCATTCTTGGAGCCATCCGTCGGGTCAACCAGGCGGACATCCGTCTTCGAGACGAAGCGGAGCGAATCCGGAGAATCAAAGTATTTCTTGACCTTGTCTGCATCAAGCGTAATGGCAACAATTTCGCCCACCTTGGCAGAATCCTTGCCAGAATTATAATGCAGATCCATTTCAGTGCCTTCAGGATCATTCGTCAACTTATAGTAGTTTCCGTTGACAAAGACCACGCTCGGATCATTCGGATCCGGATCGGTCGGGCTGAGCACAA
Organism: Fibrobacter sp. UWB10; assembly: GCF_900182935.1. Lineage (NCBI taxonomy): Bacteria > Pseudomonadati > Fibrobacterota > Fibrobacteria > Fibrobacterales > Fibrobacteraceae > Fibrobacter > Fibrobacter sp. UWB10. The sequence goes on from NZ_FXUE01000005.1 coordinate 98,173, forward strand.
CCGTCTTCGAAACGAGCGAGTCACCCTTTTCAAAGTCATCAGCAGACGGGTATTCGTCGAAGCCGGAACCCGGATCTTCTTCGTAATCTTCAGCACCGAAATACTGTCCTCTCGAAGAACTGGATTCACCTTCATCTTCGCCAGTTCCAATAGATCTGCTCGAAGAAGACTTGTCACCCTGATCTTCACCATTACCGTTTCCGCTGCTCGAAGAGCCATTGCTGTTGCTGGAACCGTCGTTACCAGAGCTGTTGCCGTTTCCGCCACTGCTGCTGGAGCCATCGTTACCAGAGCTATTGCCATTTCCGCCGCTAGAGCTGGAGCCGTCATTGCCACTGCTGTTGCCGTTTCCGCCGCTAGAGCTGGAGCCGTCATTACCAGAGCTATTGCCGTTACCACCGCTAGAGCTAGAGCCATCGTTACCACTGCTGTTACCGTTTCCGCCACTAGAGCTAGAACCGTTACCACCAGAGCTCAAGTTAGTACCGCTGCTAGAGCTACCGTTGTTGCCGGAGCTATTACCCGTGCCCGAGCTGCTAGACTTTGCGCTGCTAGAAGATTCGTGGTATTCGATCAGCGAAGAGCTGCTCTGCGAGTCGCTAGACAAAAGATCTTCGTCATCACCCGAATGACCGCCTTCACGAATCACACCCACGCCAGAAAGCGGAGCCAAGTCATCGAGGTAGTTGTCAATCCACTGCACGTGAATCAAAACGTTGTCGTTAATCAACTTCTTGGGGTTTGCGGCATAGTCCACAAAAATCATGTGACCCGTATTAGATGCCACAAAAAGATGGCCGTAACCATCCGTGGTACCCTGGTCCAAACGCCAACCCACGCCACCTGTTCTCGGGCCACTCAAATTCGCCTTTGATTCTTCAAAGAAATATTCACGGAGGTCAATCGTTGCAACGACTTTTGCCTTGACTTCGCCACCTTCGCGATAGGGCTGGATCTGCACAATGCGAGAACCACCGAACACGAAGATTGTCTTAGAATAAGTATCGTAGGCGCCACCATGAGCACCTTCCAACGAGTCAATCAAAACCTTAGTACCGACAGAAGCGATGACCTTGTCACCCACATTTCCGCCATAAGTACCACGGTTCGCATTCGTCACAGTCACCCAGGTCGTATCGGTAAACACGCCGAAATAAGAATCCTTCAGGTTGTTCTTGTTTTTACGTTCCTGTTCCGTACAGGCCCTATATCCGCCGCCAGCTTCGCAGCCACCGCCGAAATAGTCAGAACGCGTAAAGAAGGCAGTACCTTCGCCGTCCCAAATCACGGTTGCCAGTTTCTTGTCTTCTTCAGAGGTGTGCTTCGGGCCCTTGGGTCTCAATTCAACCTGATAACCGGTCGTTGCAAAGTTATTGTTTTGCGGATCGGTTTTCGTCGAGAATCGATACAGATAGCCAGGAATACCGGCAGCCCAAAGGTTATCACCCTTCGGGTCCATCATCAAATGCCAGAAACCGCCCTTACGCGTTGCAGGGGTTGCCTTTGCGACACGGCATGCACCACCATTTTCCTTAGCGGTCTTGCTCACCTTGAAAATGCGTTCGCCCTGACCGGCCACCAACAGGTCGCCATCCGGATGGTGAACAATACCATCGGCGCCTTCCATGCCGTCACCTTCTGTACAAAGAGTCTTCTTGTCAGAAGGCTTCATCAAGAGGTAGCCAGCACCATTATACTGGTAGCTGATACTCTTGACGCGGTCGCTCTGCTCGTACTTGGTATAGTACAGCGTAGCCTTGGTCGCGGCGTGCGGCACAATGTCGCCGATCTGTTGAATCCAAATACCTGTCGCCGGATTTTCCGGAGTAGGGTATTCGCCGTTTGCAGCGAAACTTGCCGCTGCAGACAATAAAACCATCGAAAAGTTTTTAATTGTTTTTCTCATGTTCGTACCCTCGGAAAAAATCCTTACTTAGACCTCTTTGCAGAAATGCCCCATCTAAAGATCCTTTCAACCTTAAAGTCATCCTTTGCTCCGTAAACCTTGATTCTGAATTTAGCAAGATAAACACCAGCGCCCACCCTGCGGCCATCTTTAGAGCGCATATTCCAACGGACATAGAGTTTGTCCGGATTTTCAAGACAGTTGCCGTCAAAGAACGGGTCATCGCAAGCAATGCTACCCGAAGCACCGCCAACGTAGTTGCCAATATTGGTGTACACATACAATTCCCAATGGAGTCCGATATCTTCCATATTCGGCACAGCCTGGCCCTTTTCGTCTTTTCCCATAATGGTGGCATAGCCGATATCCATAAGCACGCCGAGCGAAGACTGGTCAGAAGCTTCCTTAGCTTCTTTCACGTGTTCAATCGTAAACGGCTTTACGCGGTCGCTGAGTTCGGCAGCCTTGTTCAAGTCTGCAAAGGAATTGGTTTTCATGATTACGCGCGGGTCACCTTCCACCATGACAGCCGGAGAAAGTTCAGAAACCTTGTTGCCCTTCTTGTCGGCAAGGCCGCTCGTGAAGTTGTCGAAGCGGACAGAGTCAGCCGGGTTCATACGGGTCACAAGATCTTCGCCGGCTTCCATGTACAGAACCAGTTCGCGGCCGTCATCGCTCCATTCAGCAGAGCTCAAGCTATAATGAACCCAGGCGCCATCGACATAAAAAGCAAGGCAGTCATCCGAAAGCATCACGTTTTTCTGGTCCATTGCTTCGGAGAAGGTAATCTTGAACTTGTCCGGTTCCATCATCTGGAACGACTCCGGAGTCAGGAATGTAGACGAAATGACCGGAGCCATGTAGTCGTTCATGCCGTACAACATTTCTTCCTTAGATTCCTTGCCATCAACAGAAATCTTATTGGCAATCGAGGCATAGCCGTATTCGATATCGCCACCCTTCGAATAAGACTTGTCAATTCCTGTCAGCATGTTCTTGACGTCGTACTTTTCAGGATCAAGCGCGAAGCCAAGCAGGGTGCCGTCTTCCGAAATGGTGAGGTCTGCAAGATTCGGATGAATGGCAACCAATTCTCCGTCGTTGTCGAGCCAGTAGAAGGTGATGTCCATCTTCTTGAGATCTTCTTCGGTAATCGGAGTTTCAAAGCCAAGCGAGGTAGAGTCCATGCGGCCATCGCCATCGCTGTCATAGAAGCCGTTCTTGTCGTTGTCCACATAAATGCGGCCAGCGTTCTTCACCGGGACTTCCTGGTTGTTCTTGTTGGTCGGCACGCCGTCGGCAGCGGTGAGAATTCCATCGGGGCAACGAGACTCGTCGCAAATGGTTTCAATCTTGAGCATATCGCCCACAGCAACCTTGCCGGACTTAACGGTAAATGCCCACTGGTCACCCTTCTTGGAGAAAGCCGTCACATCGAGCGGATCGCCATTGAGCTTCAAGCCCTGACCGCTTGTCCAAGACGGGTCCATGTCCTTGTTGAATCGAATGATCAAGGTATCGGTATCGCCGTCGCCCTTCACAAGCGTTGCCGACTGAATGACAGCGCCAATGCTATCGACCAGAGAGGTCTGCATATATTCGCATCGACCGCTAATCGACGAGCAAACATAAGCCTTCACGGCACCCGTTGCAGAATCAGTCTGCAATTCCACATTCACTTTAGAAAGTCCAAAGACGTTTTCATCCCGCCTGACATCACCGCCGTACTTTTTGAAGTCATCGTCACTCGGCCAGCTGTAGTAGAACGTATCCACATCAGCAGATTCAATCTGACCACCAAACCAGGTTACAATACGGTCGCCAATGCCATCGCCGTCGGTATCGTAAATGGCGGCATTATCAAGAGTCGGCATATCGGGGTTCGTGAACTGGTATTCACCCGGGAACGGATCTGTCAGAATGAACTTGGTGCCACCCACAGAATCCTTACCGTCATCAAAGGCGTTCATGCTGAAGTTCGAACCATCAGTCACGGCCTTGGTTGCCACCACCTTGAACTTGCCCTTGCCGTTGTCAATATTTAAGCGAATGGTGTTGTCACTTTGCTTCAGGTTTACGCCACCATCGCTCAAAAACTGGAGGTTTTCGCTTTGACCAAAAGCCTTGAAATAGAAAGTTCTCTTCAGAGTCGAATCGACACGGCCCTTTGCCGGTCCAAACGGAATAATCGCTTCGACATCGACCAGCATGGTATCGCCCACTTCATACTGAAGTTTGGAAGCATCCGTTACTTCTTTGCCTTCCACAATGTACTTGAGGTACGGCACGTAGAAGTTGTAGACCAGGCTTATAAGCGGGTCAGTGGCATCGGCATTATCAGATGTACCGAGCCTAAAGTTCTTGAGTTCATAGCGGCTCCCCACGCGAAGCTTCACGAGGCCAGAATCTGCATCGCCCTTGACAGCCTTGTGATTCTTGACGATAGTGGAATCTTCCGAAAGTTCCAGCGTCAGCATGTCGCGGCTGTACTTTTCTTCATCCGGAGCAAACACATAGAACGATGCACCCGGAATCGCATTCCTCTTGACAAGGGCAGATTCAGGGGGCACGACATAAAGAACCGCCGTACGGGTATCCCAAATTCGGAAATACTTGCAACGCACGTCGGGATTGCCATTGTAATCAATGCAATCAACATTTTCGACCGCTGCAAAAACACCCGTTGCTAGACTCAGCAACGCCAAAACGAAGAGCGAAAGAATATGCTTTTTTACAGACTGCATTATCACCTCAATACAAAACTCTGACAACGCAAAAAAAACTTTGCATTCGTCATATTCCAAAGATATGATTTTTTTTTATAAAACGGACAATAAAAATTTACGTTGTGACCCGAATCGCAGAGATTTATCAAAACAAACTAGTCCAAGTTGGAATAAGTGTTTGCTAAATCAGTGACAATATCGTCCATAAAGACCCAACCTCGGCCACTAAGCCTTAAACCAGGCTGGATTTGTAACAAATTCGAAAGCAATTCGGTTGTTAGGAAGCCTTTCTGAATCCAGCGTTCACAAACCGATTTGTCGAGTGAAATTCCGAGCTTGCGGAGCCCTTCTGGCGAGATACCCTTGGTTTGCCGGAGCGAAAGCCATAAAAACTCCATAATTTCGTCTTCACGCCTCAGCCGGTCAACCGAAAGAGCCGATTCTGGGCAGCCAGAATTAACGTATTCGCGCCACCGCGGATAAATTTCGGGGGCATAATAGCGAATTCCATGCAAATAACTGTGCGCCCCAGGCCCAAAACCGATATATTCACCCCGATTCCAGTAATTCTGGTTGTGCGCGCTTTCAAAACCTGGACGAGCAAAGTTGGAAACCTCGTAACGGTTCAGCCCCTTGCGCTCCAAAATATCGACCCCGCCCATGTACATGGGCTCGTAAAGGTCTTCGTTTACGGCAAGTTCCCCGCGATCCACGCGATGTCCAAGCCGAGAACGCGGAGAAACGTTCAATCCGTAAAAACTCACGTGATTCAGCGGAAAATCCGAAAGGCGGTCGACATCGGCCAAGAAGCCCTCAACCGTTTGGCCGGGCAAATCGAACATCAAGTCCGCATTCACCTGCAAATTCGGCGTCGAAGTCAGCAAATTCAAGGCTTCGAGCCCCTTTTCGACAGAATGCACTCGGCCAACCGTTTTTAACAAATTAGCATCAAACGTCTGGATTCCAAGGCTGACGCGGTTCACGCCAAGATCCATCGCATTTCGCACAGACTCGCAGTTCGTCGATTCCGGATTGAATTCCATGGAAATTTCGCTTAATTTCGACACATCGAGCCCCGCCGAGGCCAGACAATCGAAAATCTGGCGCAAAAATTCCGCCGGCAATTCCGAGGGGGTTCCCCCACCCAAATAGAGCGTTTTTGCCGAAGCAAGCACCCCGGGATTGCCCTTCTCGAAAGTTACAATTTGCTTACACAATAAGTCCGTATATTCCGCAAAAAGTTTCGATTGCGACGGCATGACGCGAAAATCGCAATAATCGCAAACATGGCGGCAAAACGGAATGTGAATGTAGACACAAAACATAATTTTTAAACGGATAATATAACCCAAGGGGGTTCTTTTTTATAAAATTTAGATTATATACATGTATATGGACAAGAAGACAGTAAACAAATTCAAGAAAAAATTGAAGAAGCGGCTTCCGCTCCTGATTTTCTTGACGTTGTCCACCACCATCTTCTTTTTGGCATCGACCCTGCTACTCGACGAGTCCTATAAAGACATCATCATCATCGCCATGATTTGGGCGCTGCCACTATTTATCCACTGAAGGTGCTATGGCTATTACCCGATTAACGCAGCGTAAATGTAAAGCGATTGCATTCTATATCTTGACTTGGGTGACCTTTACCCTGAGCGCCTCGGCCCTTTTGACTTACGGCGCTGGCAACGGATTCGATTCAACCCGCATGCTGTATATGCTGCAGATGTCGCTATTGACAGGCCTATCACACGCCATTTACGACGTGATTATCTTGCAAGACGAAATGGACAAGAGGCCTGTAGCGGCGGCCCTTTTGATCCGTTCCTGTTTTTTCTTGGCGAGCATTTGCGCGAACCTGACGCTTTGCATTCTCATTTGGGACATCGACCGAAGCGAAGGGCTCATCAACGAAGCCGCCCTGCAACACGTACTGGACGTATTCAAGCAATCCAAAACGCACATCCTGATTTTCGAACTGTTCATGCTCGGGCACCTGATTACCTTTATCCGTTCCGTACACAAGAAATTCGGAACACGCGTATTCATCAACACCCTGCTCGGCAAGAACCAGGACCCCAAGGAAGAAGACCTGATATTCATGTTCATCGACATGAAGCATTCCACCGAAATCGCTGAAGAACTGGGACATGTGAAGTATAGCAACTTTATCCGCGACTACTACAGGCTGCTTTCGAACTGCTGCGAAGAAAACCACGGTGAAATTTACCAGATTGCAGGCGACGGCGTGTTCTTGACCTGGAAAACTAGCGACTGCAAAAAAAAGGCTCGCCCCATAGACTGCTTTTACGACTTTGCCGAATGCCTAGACCGCACCGCCGCCAAGTTCAAGAAGCGCTACGGTGTAGTGCCCGCATTCAAGGCGGCCGCCCACTGCGGTAAGGTGATTTCGACCGAAGTCGGAAACTTCGGAAGTGAAATGGCATACCACGGCGACGTGCTAAATACAACATCTAGAATCCAGACGCTTTGCTCCAAACTCGGCCAGGACTTTTTGATTTCGGAAGACCTGTACATGCGCCTGCCACTACCGCTCCCCCACGGATTTTTGGGAGTAAAAGCCGGATTTTTCGAATTGAGGGGCAAAAAGAACGGAATTTTGATTTTTTCTCTGCATTTGCCCTTGACATAGCGAATTTATTATTCTATAATTGGGTCACCCCGCGGGAATAGCTCAGTTGGTAGAGCACGACCTTGCCAAGGTCGGGGTCGAGGGTCCGAGTCCCTTTTCCCGCTCTAAAAAAGAAAAGCCACCTATTAGGTGGCTTTTCTTTTTTATAGACCGGGAGGGACCGGCCCCGAGACCCCTTGGGGGAGAGGGTGCGACCAAATTCTTTTGTGGGCGCAAGCCCGTGAAAAGAATTTGGAGCTTAACGCGAACGAAGTGAGTGTTGAGCCCGTAGGGTTAGACCGCAACCTTGCGCAAGCAAGGAATATTGCGGGCTAACAGTCCCTTTTCCTAAGGCGCAGCCGCAGTCCCTTTTCCCTATACGCCAAATCACATAATTTGCCTCATGCACAAAGTGCGAAGCCCCTTCCACCCGTATAATAAAATTCCAATTTCTTAACATTATACACAAAATTATACATTTCAGCAAAAATTCGCAGATTTTGTATAGAAATACTATTCTCCACCGCCCTGTAGTAGAATATATTTAGAGTACTATGAAATCTGTAATTGAATACGAAGACTATCGTTTATTCATGAACGATTACTACGAATGGAAAAAGCGGACCTCCGCTTTTTCGTGGAGAGAATTTACCAAGAAAGGTGGGTTCACCTCCCCCAATTACATGAAGCTCGTTTGCGAAGGCAAGAGCGGATTGTCTAAAACGGGAATCGAACGCGCCGCCGACGCCATGGACCTCATTGGCGCCGAACGCGAGTACTTTAGGCAACTCGTCAAATTCGGACAATCCAAGAGAGACGCCGACAAAAAGGCAGCTTACTCCGAAATGAAAGAAATCGCCAGCGCCCACAAAGTCCGCGTTCTTGAAGGCGAATCAGTTTCCTTTTATGAATCGTGGAAGTACCCCGTGCTGCGTGAGCTAGCACCCATGATGCCGGGTGCCAAGCCGTTCGATATCGCCAAAGCGTGCGGCAACGCATTTTCTGCCGAAGAAATCCGCAACGCACTTGCATTTTTAACTCGCGCAAAATTTCTGAAAAAGACGGCTAATGACACCTACGAACAAGTAGAGCGATCGCTCCAGATGTCAGTTGCCGCCATGCCAACACTCGTTCGTGAAATGCACAAGGAAATGGCGGACTTCGCCAAAGACGCCATTGAGAAATACCCTGTAGAAGAACGAAACTTCACCGGCATTACCATGGGCATCGATGATGAAGACTATGCCGAAATTTTAAAAGAACTCGAAGCGTGTCGCAAGAGAATCATCTCTATCGCAACCGCCAAGAAAGGCGGCAACCGCGTGTATCGATTGAACATGCAGCTATTTCCGCTTACAGACAAAGTTCAAAACATTAAAACATCTCAAAAAAAATAGGGGGCACAACTATGAAGAACAAACTATTTATTTCTGCAGCGACCATAATCGCACTGACAGCCTGTTCCGATTCGGACAAAGCCGCAGGCGGCTCCATCGAAGACAACAACGCCTCTTTAGATGAATGGTTCAACTACGGTTCGGATTGGAAAGAATCCGCATACACAAAAATCGATGGCGGTAAAATCGCCATGGCAGAAGGCAACAAAACCGGCTCCCGCGTAGAATGCACCGCCGACAGCGCCACGTTTGCAATGACAATCCAAATCGAAGACGGCGTATCCATTAGCACTCAGCAGGCTACAAATCTTGGAAATTCGTGCGATTCCATTTACACCGCATTCAAGACAAGTTGCACGAACTTTTCAAACAGCGAATTTTTTGTACACAACGCTCGTACAAGCAACGGCTGTAAAGACGGAGCTTTCAAAGCCGCATGCGTCATAAACGGAATAGAAGACAGTTCGGCAAAGGCCTTGATTTCTGAATTCAGCGCCGCCGCAGCAACACGCTGTTCCGACATGTCCAAGGGCGCGAAAACATCAACAGGCAGATACGAAACAGCTTTATCATCAGCCAGGGAAGACGATGGTTTCAGTTCGTCATCAAGCTTTATCGAAGAAGAAATCATAATACCACAGCAGCCAATCGATACGATTGTAACTATTGACAGCAGCAAGACCCTTGAAAACTATACTTTGCAGTATGCATCCAGCGCCGAACAGCTCTCTTTTGACAAACATGTGATAGCCTACAACGGTACACCCAGAAGGGCCTGCGTCGAATTCGCGGAACAAAGTTCAGGTGTCAACACAAACGACTTAATCACAAACTACCCCATATTCCAAATCGACACAAACGACATTCCGACTTGTTTCCCGATGACGGCAAAACTAATGAGCGAACAACCGACAGAAAAAGAGTGCCGTTACTTCATGACGCTTTCTATTGACGGGACCCAGCCCACAGGACATGTTCTAAGCAACATTACCAACGACGAACTTGAATTTACAAGTACCTACCCAAGTGGAATGTGCGTCAGGACAAACATGTTCCAATCCGTATACTTCTTAATCGAAGATTGCGACAACGAAATCAACCCAGCAGATCCGCAAACCACCCATAAAACCCTTGAAAGCGAAATCTGGAAATGCGAAGACGGAGAGTCCAGTCCAAGCCCCATCGTGAATTCATACGGGGAATGGTTTAGCGAAAGACTCATCAACGAATAATATTTTCATTTCCCTAAAAAGAAAACGCCCCACTCGGTTAGGAGTGCCGTGAGCAACAAACGTCTGGTATAAACCAGACGTGGTTGCGAGAGCGAGCGCATATCAACTTTTTCCAGCTTTAGCGCGAGCGGTATATAAAAAGCACCCTGCAGAGCAGGGTGCAATTTCTCGCGTGAAGATGAAGCTAAGCTTCAGCTCAATTAAGCAGCCTTCACAGTTTCAACGACCTTAGCAAAAGCTGCCGGATCGGCGACGGCCATATCGGCGAGAACCTTGCGGTTCATCTGGATGTTGGCCTTGGAAAGCTTGTAAATGAACTGGCTGTAGCTGATGCCATATTCGCGGACAGCTGCGTTCAAGCGAGTGATCCACAGAGAGCGGAAGTCACCCTTCTTGTCACGGCGGTGAGCGTAGGCATACTGACCGGCGTGGGCAACGGCGTCAATAGCAAGGCGAAGGTTCGACTTGCGACGGCCATAGAAACCCTTAGCGGCCTTGAGGATGTTTTTGCGGCGTTCGCGGGAAGGAACTCTGGTTTTAGCGCGTGGCATTCTTACACTCCTTATGCAACGACAAGCAGACGCTTGACATGGTAAACATCGACTTTCTTAACGAGAGCGCCCTTACGCAGGTTACGCTTACGCTTCGTGGACATCTTGGCAAGAATGTGGCGCATGCCAGCACGCTTGAACTTGACGTGGCCGGAGCCAGTCAGGCGGAAGCGCTTCTTAGCACCGCTGTGTGTTTTCATCTTAGGCATTTTTACCTCTTTAGGTTATTAAGTTGAAGCCTCACCTGCTGCCATGGGCTCGGTTACGGGCTTTGGTGCCGGGGCCTGCTTCTTGGCAGTGCCTGCACCGCGTTTCGGACCGTAAATCGAGAGCATTGTGTTGCCTTCGACTCGCGAATCCATTTCCAAGTCGCCGTACTGGAGCAAGTCTTCTTTAGCGCGCTCCATCAGGCGTTTGCCGTAGTCCATGTGCGCCATTTCGCGCCCACGGAACTGCATAATAAGCTTGACCTTCATGCCATCCTGCAAGAACTCGGCGGCCTGCTTGATCCTGTACAGGTAGTCGTTCTCGGCAGTCTTCGGGTGCATCTTGATTTCTTTAAGCTTCACCACGTGCTGCTTGGCCTTTGCGGCCTTGGCCTTCTTGATCTGTTCAAACTTGTACTTGCCGTAGTTGATGATACGGCATACAGGCGGCTTAGCATTGGGAGACACTTCCACCAGGTCCAGTCCGGCGTCCTTGGCCATCTGGAGAGCCTGTTTGGTATCCATGATGACGGCCTCGCCATCGTCCTTGACAAGACGGATCGGGGAAATGCGAATGTCTTCGTTAATGCGGGTTCCATCACTCTGTCTGTTCGGCATGCGACGGTCGCGGGGGTTTTGTAACGCCAAGTTAAGCTACCTCTAGGTAAAATTGTTATTGTGGCGCTAAATATAGTTTTTTTAATAAAAAATGCAAGAACTTTTTAATGAACCCCTTTGAAAATAGGCGGATTTTTGTATAATTGGTCTTGCTCGCGGCGGTAGCTCAATGGTAGAGCCTTAGCCTTCCAAGCTAATGGTTGCCGGTTCGATCCCGGTCCGCCGCTCTTAGACCCTTCTTCGGAAGGGTCTTTTTTTTTGTATTAGCCCCACACTGAGGGGCTTTTTGAAGTTACTCAACGAATGTCAGAGGAATGGTAACCTTGCTCTTGTCGTAGTTGCCGCTCGTGAATTTCCATTGCAGAATATCTTCCAGGACAGCCTGTTCAAACTCAGGATTGCCAAGGGTCGACTCCAGAATTTCAACATTTTCGACCGTTCCATTCTCTACGATGACGATTTTCACGCGCATTTTGCCGCCAAGGCCCGATTGTTCCTGCAAATGCTTGTTAAAGATGGGGCGCAGGCGTTCGCGCTTGTTCGTTTCCACCACAAGCAGGATATCCTTGCCAGAGCGTTCATTCTTGGCGCAGGCGACGCCTTCGGCAGAAAAGGAAACCGTCGTTTCGACGACGAAAGACTTTATACCGCTGACATCGTACTTCCACAGCGTCAAATCTTCTTTAATTGCATTTTCCAGTTCCGGGTCATCCAAGTTCGATTTGACAATTCTTACGCTATCTACATCACCACTAGAGCCAAGCGCCAATCTCACAGTCATTTCGCCGGCGGCATCGGGGTGATCTTTGCGATACTGGTCATAAACAGGGCGAATACGGTCCAAGACGCTTGTAACGACATCGGATTCGGCATTGCCTTCAAGCGATTTGTTCGCATCTTGCGACACCGTGGATTTAGAAGATGCGCAAGCAACAAGGCTTGCCAAAACGGCAAACAGAGCCAAAAACTTAGTGAAAGTGCGTAATTTCATAAGATATTCAAAATCCCTTTAAGCAAATAATACAAAAAAAGCAGTTTAAAGTTTTCATGAACTTTCTAAATTTTACACATGCTCTTTGAACAAGCCATTGCACATCAGGTTCCGGGCTATACCCGTGAAGCCGACTCCGCCCACGGCGAATCGCTCGCCATGCTCGACTATAAAGACGAACTCCGAATCAAGGACCTCGCCATTCAAGAATTTTGGGATGTAAATCGCCTCGCGGGCACTCCGCAGAAGGTGATCGCAAGCCCCATGCCGCGCGCTTATCGCACCACAAGTAAGCGCCGTGTGTTCATGCAGCCGGGCAACCTGCAGTTCGACCGTCAGGAATCGATGCTCGAACCCGAAGAGCACAACAAGATTTACGATTTTCTTTTCGAAAAGCTGATTACGCCGGCATACAAGCCGCTCGCCTATGCGCTCAACTGGATTATTATTCGCGGCACCTACCAGTACCGCGTGGTGATTTTCAACATCAAGAAGATCGATGCAAGCATCGTGCGCAAGCTCAAGCTGATTTCGGACGCCCTGAAGGAAACGCCTTTCAAGGTGACCGCGGCACACGCCTACGTAGACACGACCGAATCGGATTACTATCTGGAATCAAAGCGCCCGACCGAAGGCTTAAACTTCAAGCAGCTTTACGGTCCGCGCGAAATGAGTCTTGGACTCGGCAAGTTCAGCCTGCGCTACCCCGTCACGGGATTCAGCCAGATTAACGAGAGCCAGATTCACAACCTAATCAAGGCCGCAAGCCGCTTACTCAGCTTGGGCAAAGAAGACCATTTTCTGGATTTGTACTGCGGATACGGTCTGTTCAGTTTTGCGCTCGGCGAAGCCGCCAAATCGGTTCTCGGCGTGGAATGGGAAGGTCCGTCTATCGACTGCGCAAAGGCTTCTGCCAAGCACCTTAAAAAGTCTTACCGCTTTATCGCCGGCAAGATCGACGAAATGTTCGTGCAGACGCGACTCCCGCGGCCGATCCCTGGCGAACCCGAAAAAATCCTGCTGGACCCGCCGCGTAAGGGCTGCGAACCGGGCGTGATTCACGCGCTCGCCATGCGTAAGCCGATTCGCGTATGCCACGTGTTCTGCGGCACCGACGAAATTCCCGCCTCACTCAAGGAATGGGAACGCTACGGCTACCGCGTGCGCGAAGTGCAACCGTTGGACTTGTTTCCCGGCACCCCGCACCTCGAAACCATCGTGATGCTGGAAAGAAAGTAAGCCTTTTATTTCTTAATCGGTAACGTTCTCAACAGAGAATCCAGTCGTTCCGTATACTGGATTGCTCCAAGGTAGCTGACATGATAAGCGTTTGCTGCCATTTCTTCGGTATAGTCATGTAGGCCATCCTTGTTTTCATCGAAAATAAGGATTCCCATATCAGCAACCTCTTGAATCAATTCATGAGCAACCGTTCTTGATGGTCCAAAAATATCGAAGGCTTCCGTCTCCCTATAAGCCGGATTACGCGGCGTAATGGTGGCGATAACGGTCATACCACAAGAATCAGCCATCTGCTTTATCGACTTGATTGCATTCAAGCCCCTTTGGACAATAGGCAAGTCCGCAGTCATTTTTGAAATATCAACAGAAATTTCCGGCACAAGCCAGCCCTTGAAAGGCAAAAGGAATGTGTTTTTGAGATATTGTTGAGAGAACAAATCCCTCGGATATTCTTGATCCAGACTGAAATCGGCAATTTCATCTTTAGTTTCGGCGGTCAAGTGTTTTGCGTCATACAGCATTCCCGGAGAACGGTTTATCAACCAGCCCGCATGTTCATCATAATTTCTGTAAAGCAATCCCGGAGAAAGTTCCACGATAACAATCTTAACATTGGGAGCATACGGCAAGATGTAGTTTCGCAGCAAATACTCGCCAAGATGAACATCGCCTAACGATACGCCCATGTTTAAAGTACGGTAGGATTCCATCATGGGTTCGACAAGCGCATCCAAAATCATGGAACTTCCAAAAGCAACCGCTTCCGCTTCATCTTTGTATTTCCAGAAATCCTTCAGGTGCATCGCCAATTCAACCGACGAGAACACGAACGTATTCGATGCGTCATATTCAAAATAAACCCCAGCACTATCCTTATCGACAACAGGCTTTGGATGACTAGAATTTTCTTGACGAATCCACAAAGACGGGTGCCAAAGTTCTCCACCCTGAACAAGCTTATGAACACTACTATCTTTGAGGTCTACCAATGCAATGTATTCATGCGCATCGTTGATATTGGTAAGGGATACGACCACCAAATTGCTGGCAGAATCCTTCAATATACCACTCACCCATTCGCTATGATCAAAACGGAATCCCGTAATCGTCGGTACAGATTGAATCAAATTGCCTAAGCTATCAACAATCAGCAATTCTTCGTGAACTCGATAATTTGTTCCCGTAAAGCTATGGCCCGTTTTTCCACCAAAATCAAGGAACAAAGTCCGCTTGCTTCCATCTTTTGACAACGAAACATTACAAGCCTGTTCTTCATTATACCAGATAACATCTTGGCCTTCGCCCGATTCAGACTCCACGCGGGCGCGAAGCCTTGTCGAGCCCGAAACCGCCAAGCGTTCGTCATCAGAAATTCCACCATGATACGCCCCATTGAATAGTTTGCGAGGCGTTCCAAATTCACGATTTGCAAACGGGACTTCCCATGTACTTTCCTGTTCAAACTGGGAACCATTATTATTGTAGGCCGACGTCACGTAGACAATTACAGTATCGCCATTCGGCTTCACTTTCCATCTCGGAATAGTTGCGCTACCTTCTACTTCCAGCTTTACCAGATTGTGTCCAAGGTCATCTAAATCGCGAACATAAATAGACGAAAATTCAGCCTCGCCTTCCATCGATGTGCAGAAAGCAACTCGCTGGCCATCAGGCGAAATTTCTGGATGATAAACATCTATGGTATCTTCGATTTCAAAAACTTTCGGTTCTTTTGAAGCATAGTTCACATAGACAAGATTATGGGTTTCGTCGTTTCTGAAAACAAGCTTGACTTTGTAGGAATCCGTGAGTTTCCTAAGTTCAGCATCATTAACCAAAGGCGTTACCGGAGTCAACAGAATATTTTTATCGTCAGAAAGATATTCCGCATCTGGAATCGAGCCATACGCAAGACGAAAACCGACATAATCTGCCCTACTAGAATAAAAGACCGGATAATCATCCCCTCTTTTATACAAATACATTTCATTCGGATCCTTATGGAAGCTTCCGCCTTTGACAACACCAGCCGTAGTATTGCTATTGACCATTCCGCCCACAAAGTTTTTCATGACGCCGCCATTAAACGAGGCGCGGCCATCATTCACCCATTCCAGAAGGTTTCCGGCCATATCGCAAAGATACTGGGTATTTTCATTTGACGAACAAACCTTATGAGCTGTCAAACCTGAATTAAGAAAGTTCCAGCTTTGTTCCGGATTCCAGACTTGTTCTGCAGCAAACATCCATTCCGCTTCTGTCGGCAATCTAAAGCCATTTGCGTTGGGCATAAAGGCAAAGCCATTCATGTTCATGCAGTGCAGTTCAGCATCTAATTCCATCGACGAATAAGCATATACGGAATCAAGTCCATGTTGTTTACTTAAGGCATTCGCATAAAGAACCGCATCGTAGAATGTCACATTGGATACCGGCATAGAATCTTCAGCACATTTCAAATTCAAACCGGAAATGCGATTCATTACGCTATCAAAATCTTCGCAAAGAACTTCATGGCGAGAAATCGAATAGTCATAAGTAAAATCGACTCGCATTGGCGAACGTTCATCTAGCTTTGACGCCAGATCTTCGGTACCTAAGACAACGCTCTTTCCGCTTGCCAAGACATGAACCATACCAGGCATCGGATCGTTTTCAAACACGACATCAGAAGGGGCCGTACTACTTGAAGAACCATCGGAAGAACACGACGCCATCAATAGTGCCAACGAAAATGCACAGAAAATTTGAAGAAGATTTTTCACAAGAAATAATATAGAAATCTAAATTGCTATTTTTTTCTTATTATTCAAAGGAGCAAGATGGACTGTTCAGCAAATACAAAAAACGACCAACGTCCAAAGCTTTGGACGCGAAATTTCGTGACGGTTGCCGCCGCGAACTTTTTGCTGTTCTTTAGCTTTTACCAGTTGCTGCCTATTCTCCCGCTCTACATTATCGAGAAATTTGCGACTGACAACGCGACCGCCGGATTCATTATTTCGCTTTATACGATTGGTGCGCTTGCCTGTAGGCCCTTCGCCGGATTCTTGGTGGATACGCTGAGCCGCAAGCCATTGTACTTCTGGACTTTCTTTGCGTTTACCGCTTGCTTTTTAGGCTACAAGACTGTCGGCATTCTACCGATTCTTGCCGCCGTGCGGTTTGCACATGGTTTGTTCTTTGGAATTTCAAGCACGGCGAGCAATACGGTCGCCATCGATGCACTGCCCGCATGTCGCCGCGGTGAAGGCATTGGCTACTTTGGCATTAGCGTGAATTTGGCGTTTGCGACAGGCCCGATGACCGGCATGTTCCTGTATGAGGCCTTCGGCGATACGATTGTGTTTGCGATTTCGATTATTTTGTGTGTGATTGGCTTGATTCTTGTGCAGACTTTGAATGTGCCGCGCAAAGAAAAGAAACCGCACGCACCGCTTTCGCTTGACCGATTCTTCTTGACCCGCGCCATTCCGCAGTTCGTAAACTTCATCTTTGTGGGATTCGCCTACGGCCCGGTCACCAACTACATTGCCCTTTACGCCAAAGAACTTGGCATTGGCGGTTCCGGCTGGTTCTACGCATTGATTGCTGCGGGCCTGATTATGAACCGCATTATGACAGGGCGCTTGATTGACCGCGGCTACTTGATTCACTTAGTGGGAACCGGCATGACCTTGAACGTGGTCGCCTACTTTATTCTCGCTTTTAGCCACACGCCCATTACCTTCTTTGTCGCGGCATTCCTGATCGGCACAAGCCTCGGCCTGATTTTCCCGGGCTACCAGACCATGTGCGTAAACCTCGCCCGACACGACCAGCGTGGCACAGCCAACAGCACCTACCTGAGCGGTTGGGACATCGGTATCGGTACAGGTATTTTAGTGGGCGGTTCCATGGCAGGGCATTTCGGTATGCACCAGCCCGTATTCCTCGCCTGCGGAGTAGCACTTGTAATCGCCGACGTGCTTTACTTCACGTGGACGTCGAGACATTATCTGAAGTATAAGTTGGAAGGTTAAGCGTACTTTTAAGCAGAACGCTTGTCGTCGTACATCATCTTGTCGGCGGCTACGACGCTTTTCCGGAAATTCGCAACGTGACCATTCCAGCTAGCATAGCCAACGCTCACCTGAAGCGTATAGTACCGACGGTCTTCGCTCTTTCTCAGTTCTTCGCGCAAGCATTCCCGAATGACCTGAACCACATACGCAGGCATTTCGGTCGGCACGATTAGCAAGAAATCATCGCCGCCATAGCGGCACAAAAAGCCGGTATTTCCTAAACTGACACAAGCACTCTTAAGCGCATTAGAAACAGTTACAAGAGCCCTGTCACCCTCTAAATGTCCGTAGGTATCGTTGATCTGCTTAAAGCGGTCCACGTCTACCATAACGACATAAAGGTCTTTCGATTCCCTCTGCGACTGCAAGTAGCGTTCCAACTGGTTACGGTTGTTCAGCGATGTCAAAGTGTCTGTCGAAATCAACTGGTTTTGCAGATTCAAATAGACAAACAGAATAATCATGACGCACCAGAAACAGAAGATCGGAGTCGTCATCGACAAAAACACCTGCAAAGCCCCAGAAACAACGCAACCTGGAGTATAGCAAGCCACAATCAAGTAGGTTCTTAAATTCTTTCGATTTTGCGGTTTTAATCCACGCAAAAGGCAACGCGCCGTCACCGTCATGATATACACACACGGGATAGCCATCAAAACGACATAATAGTGAGCGCGAGGTTCCAAATCTTTCTCTAACCAAAAATCAGGAACCAATGCAAACGAAACTAGCAACACCACCGCTTCTACAATAACCGGAACTTTTAGTTTCGTTAAGAGACTCTGAATCTGCACACGAGTCATTTCTGGCCGCGTGCTAATTTCGGCATAAGCAAAGCAACTATAAAAAAGAATCGATATTATTACCGCGTTTGAATAATTCACGGCTAAAACAGAAAATGTATTCTTCGGTATTACGCCGTCATTCACCAATGCCCAAAATGCATCACTCACAAAATAGACGGCATGCCACCACACCAGCCTGGCAAACAAGTTGAACTTCTGCTGTGGAGTCGGGAGCTTTTTTATACTATACAAAAGGAGCATCAAAACGCACGCGCACCCGACACTAACTTCCGCATAAAAAATAAAGTCACTCATATTACAGAAAATATACATATTTCTAAATTAAATCGTATGAAACCCTGGAAACTATTGGATTCAGAATACCTCGTAAACGCTCCTTGGCTAAAAGTGGCCAAAGAAACCTGCGAATTGCCCAATGGAAAGGTTATTGACGACTTTTATACGCTTTGGCAGCCAGACTGGGTCCTAATTCTTGCCCGAACCACCGAAGGCAAATGGGTGATGACGGAGCAATACCGCCATGGAACCGGCAAAATCGCCCTTGAATTCCCGGCCGGGATTATTGACAAGGGTGAAACACCGGAACAGGCGGCCCTCCGAGAACTGCAGGAAGAATGTGGATACGGTTTAGATTCTTCGACTCCGCTTCGTTCCGCTCAGAATGACACAACCAGTTACCTCGGTAAATTTCCGGTAAACCCGGACAGGCACCGCGGCATTTTCCACGTGGTTTTTATTGACGGGGTTGTCAAAACAGGCGCAACGCATTTCGACAGCACCGAAGACATTGAAAGTCTTTTGCTAAGCGACGAAGAACTGCGGGCCAAAATGGCTGACGGCACATTCAATCACCCGCTCCAAATGGCGGGGTATTTGCGTTTTCTACTTAACCGCGGGTGATGCGGATCAGGAACCGGATTTCTGTCCGGTCGCCTCTGTAATTTTCATACATGTCATCTTCGATGACAGAAAACAGCGAATAAACGAAAGACGCTCCGATAGACCAGGTTTCGCTTACCCACCAATCCTTGCCAATTTCGAATCTGGTAAGAACATTAATTTGTCCAAACGTGTCTATATCGTTTCCATCTACCGTACAAATCCCAGCAATTCCACCGGTATACGCAAAGAAGGTTCCATTCCACATATTATTAGGGTCTCTGAACGGATAGACGGCAAAGCCTAATCCAGCCATTCCCGACACGGCATAGACATCTTCTTTATATGTTGTTTCCCCTATTTGGACATCTTCGTCCGCATATTTTATCACATGACCGTTGTAGCCTTCTACAATTGGTCTCGTGTAGCGTTTCTCAACCACTTTTGCCGAACCCGTAGACATGCCAGCCTCAAAAAGGCTATACACTGCCATCAAGTTACCAAAGGACCTACCAAACCGAAACTCCATCATCGGAGCGGCAAAGCCTGAATATTCTTCGTCTATAGAATGGTCCACAAAAGAATACGATTGCCAATTGACATATCCATCACCAATATATTCATCATAGGTATAAGCTCCGTGAGTGGCTTCCCTATAGGTGGAAAACTGCGAATATCCAAGCCCGAGGCCTGCACTAAAGAAAAAGCCGCGATGTTCGTAAGGCGGGAACCCCTTTTTGGAGTCTTCTGCCCACAATGCAGTCGCAAGCAAGGTTACAACGACAAGAACTTTAATCATTTTCATCGTCAATTAACCACGCGTTATGCGGAAAGAAAGGGACAAAACATTATCGGACTTATGAGAATCGACAGTATGCCAAACTAAGCTACTATGGGCAAAGCCCAATCCCACACCGATTGCCATGTGATCGTTTATCCACCACTCCTTACCAATTTCCATTTCATAGCCAATGCCACCATTGCCGTAAGCATTTTCATCGTTAGAATTAATCACGGTAACAAACAGTGTGTACCCGATAGCACTGCTCACAAAAAGGCCGTTCAACGGGGACTTTTTGTCTCTGAACGGGTAAACCGTCGTACCGAATCCAACAAATGACCTAAAACTATACGCATCGGCCGACGAGAATTCTTCCGTTTCATCATCTTCGAGAATCGGAACACAGATATCGTCTTCATCGCAAACTTCTTTATATTCTTCATTACGGTAATCCATCGCCCCAATGTAGAAGCCCAAATTGAATACCGAGTAAAGCGCAACAAGGTTTCCGAGAGCCACACCGAACTTGAATTCCATCATTGGATACGTGAAGCCGTTATATTCGAAATATTCCATGTCGCGATACTTTTCGTCCCCAAACGACTTGCCATCGTACTCGCTTGCATCGTACCAGTTATAGGCAAACGAAAAAGAGGTGCTAGAGTAGAAACCGCGATGTTCCCTCGGGGCAGGAGTGCCAACGAGAGGGCTAGACTGCGCACAGACGAATGTTGCCAAGCACAGAGACAGAATTGCAAGAATTTTAGTATTCATAAAACCAGATTTTTTTAACAAATGATTACAAAATATAAATAAATTATTTAGAATGTGACAACGTATTCACGATGTAAATCCTTATCACCATACTTGTCTTCGGTACCGGGAGCCAAATCTTCGGCGGAATAGCCGCTAGTAATGCGCTGTAGCAGCACGCAGCGAGCCGATTCATCGTAGCTAAAATGAATGCGGAAGGTGCGGTACGCAAGCACGCCCGTATGTGCGGATTCATCGACCGTTAAGCGACGGCGGGAACTGTCGAAAACATCTTTCGAGAAATTTCCGCGAGAAAGCTGCACCTGCGCAAAGCTTTCTAAATCGAATTCACTGCGTTCAGCAATCCAGCAGTTCTGTTTTGCAAAATCTTCGGACATTTCGACCGACCACAAGTCGCCCACTTGTTCTTCGACCCAGCCCGCTTTGGCATCGGGAAATGCGTCAGCCATCGGAATGTAAGGCTTGATATCAAGCACGGGCGTTCCGTTCAGCAAATCAGCCTCATCTACATATAAAGTAAGGCCTTCGATTTTCAAAAGGCGCACGCAGCTGAGCCCAATCGGATTTGGGCGGTAAGGACTGCGGCTTGCGAAAGTGCCCACGCGGTCTTTGCCTTTGGGCGGTACGGGTGGGCGCGTTGTCGGACGCCAGCCCTCGTTCTCGTGGAATTGGAAAATCACCCAAATGCGTTCAAAGCCTTCCAAGTCGCGGAGCGCCATTTCAAAGTTCTGCCCCGCATTCAATTCAATCCGGCCCGGATGCCCCGCAAACAGCCACCCCTGCCGGGGAGCGTCGTACTTGTAAATGGCATCGCCATAAAATGTACCGATTGGGGTGACTTGCATGAAACCAAAATTAGAAAAAATTCTAAATTTGAGCGCGATGAAAGATAAAGCTAAAAAACTGATTGAAAAGTACGAAGAACTGGAATCGGAACTCGGCAACCCGGACGTTCTCGCTGACCAGGCTCGTTACAACAAGATTCACAAGCAGTACAAGGGTATCGAAAAGGCTGTTTTGAAGGCCAAGGAATACCTGCAGATGCTGAACGACCAGGAAGAATGGAAAGCCGCTCTCGGCGATTCTGACCCAGAAATGGTCGCGATGGCAAAGTCGGAACTTTCCGACATCGAAAAGAAGTTGCCGGGTATTACCGACGAACTCCAGATTTTGATGGTGCCGAAGGATCCGTGGGATTACCGCAATGCCACGCTCGAAATCCGCGGTGGTACCGGCGGTGACGAATCCGCCCTGTTTGCAGGCGACTTGTTCCGCATGTATCAGGGTTACTGCAGCCGCATGGGCTGGAAGATGACCATTCAGGATGCAAGCGAAGGCACCGTGGGCGGTTACAAGGAAATTCGCGTATTCATTGAAGGTGACAGCGTGTACGGAACGCTCAAGTTCGAAAGTGGCGTTCACCGCGTGCAGCGCGTGCCCGAAACCGAAACACAGGGCCGCGTGCATACCTCTGCCGCAACAGTCGCTATTCTCCCGGAAGCCGAAGAAGTTGACGTGGAAATCCGCGAAGCCGACATTCACATGGATACCTACCGTTCTTCGGGTGCTGGCGGTCAGTACATTAACAAGACGGACTCCGCCGTGCGACTCACCCACATTCCGACAGGCGTGGTAGTGAGCTGCCAGACCGAACGTAGCCAGTTGCAGAACCGTTTGCACGCTATGGAAATGCTGCGTTCCAAGATTTTGGACGCCGTGATTGCCAAGAAGGAACAGGAAGAAGCCGCCAGCCGTAAGGCCTTGGTGGGCACCGGTGACCGTAGCGCCAAGATTCGTACTTACAACTTCCCGCAGAACCGCGTGACCGACCACCGCATTGGTCTTACGCTGTACAATTTGGACAAAGTCATCACTGGCGACCTCGATGAAATCATCAACGGTTTGCAGATGGCAAACGCCCAGGAAAAGCTCGGAAAGTTCAACGCTTAATGGAGATGCCCGGTTAAACCGGACATGACAAGAAAATGCCACAGATGACTGTACTTGAAATTCTGAACCGCACCAAGGTATTCTTCGAAAAGAAGGGAATTCCTGACGCGCGCTTGGATGCCGAATACATCATCAGCCACGGACTTCAGATGAAGTCCCGCATGGACATTTACCTGAACTTTGAAAAGCCGCTGACGGAAGCCGAACTCGATGTACTCCGCCAGATGGTGGCTCGCCGCGCCAACCGCGAACCGTTACAGCATATTATCGGCGATACCAGTTTTCGCGGGTTCATTATCAAGTGCGATCCGCGAGCACTGATTCCGCGCCCCGAAACTGAATCCCTGGTGGATATGGCCAAAGAGGCGCTCAAGGGAATCGAGAATCCGTTCATTGTCGAAGTGGGCACGGGAACAGCAGCGATTTCTATCGCTTGTGCGAAAGAAATCGCCGGAGCGAAAGTACTCGCCACCGACATTTCTGAAGACGCACTTTCGCTCGCTCGCGAAAACGCCGAAGCCAACGGCCTCGGCGAAACTCTCGCTTTTTCAAAAGGCGACTTGCTGGACGCCGTCACCGCAACTGACAAAATCGACTGTTTGATTGCAAATCTGCCGTACATTCCTGACGGCGAAAAAGGAAAGCTCCAGCCTGAAGTTGATAAATTCGACCCGGCACTCGCCCTCTATGGCGGACCGGACGGCCTTACGCTCGTGCGCAAGCTCTTGCAGCAGACCGAAGGCAAGCTAAACGCAGGCGCCCCGATTCTTTTGGAAATCGGGTCTGAACAAGCTGAAGTCTTGAAGAACGAAGCCGCCAACTACCCGTGGTTGGAATTCTCCGGAATCCACAAGGATTACTGCGGGAATGTGCGTTTCGTAAGTTATAAGGCGAAATAATCACGCGCCCACGGTGCAGCCGAGGGCGGAGAGGACGTAGGTTTCGCTTTCGCCCGCACGGTAAAATGGTAGCAGAGTTTCGTCGTCCACTAAAGAATCATCAAATCCATTCAGTTGAAGTTGTTCGTCTATACGGCGCTTAAACGAAGAAAAACCCGTGTTCCAAAGCGTCGCTGATTCATAATTGCTATACATTTTTTCCTCTAATTTTTAGAAAAACACACAAACTTACCAGTGCTTTTCTGTACAGCAAAATATAGAATCAAACAGATGTCAAATTATGACATCTGCAATTTTCGCGATTTTAGGGATTATTCCACAACGGTTGCGGTGACTTTGGCGTGGCCGACTTTTTCGAGGCCAAGCTTTTTGCCAGCGGCAGCGCTCAAGTCCAGTACACGGCCTTTAGCAAAGGGACCGCGGTCATTCACGCGCACTCTAACCTTTGCGCCAGAATCTTTGCGAACCACTTCGAGAATCGTTCCGAACGGAAGTTTCTTGTGGGCGCAAGTAAAATCATTCTGATTAAAAATTTCGCCACTAGCAGTCTTTTTACCATCGAAACCGGGGCCGTAGTAGCTTGCTTCGCCTTCGAACGTGGTACCGATGGCAGCCGTCTTTTTCTTTTTACCCGACTTAGTGGTCTGTGTCTGCGTTTTTTCTACAGAACGGTCGTGACCCTGGCGAGAAGCAATTTTGGCATTGCCGGTGGCACAATTAGACAAAAGCAGTGCTACAGCCACGAACAATGCAATTCGTGCAACAAACAGACCACGCTTACTCAAAATCGTACATGCTGTTGTATGTGTTTTCAAGAATTTCATCTTCCTGGCTCTTGACTTCGGCCTGCTTTTCTTCGGGCGCCTTGTTCAAACCTTCATAATACTGTGCAGACAGCTTTTCCACATGAAGTTGGCTGCTCTTGACGCGCTTGCGCAAGCGTTCCAAATCCTGATCCGTAATGGTCAAGCGGTTGTTCATGAGCGAAGCCGCTTTTTTGCCCCAAGGGGTTTGACCATACTTGTCGCGAAGGAGCTTGTAAGTGACCATGGTGCTGTCGATACGTTCCGGATTCATCTGGAAGTAAATCGCCTTCATGTAAAGGGCCTGAATGCCAGCCTGCGTTTCGGGGAATTCCTGATACAGGCTATCGAAACGCGTGAATGCACGGGCATAAGCCGAATCGACCAAATCCATTTGATCCAAGGGCATTTCGGTAGCGATTGTCCAGAGACTTTCGGCCACCATGTACTTTTCCTTGGCCATATCTTCGCGAGTCTTTAAAGTCACACGCATACCCAAGTTCACTTGAGCCTGCTTTGCGTATTCCGTTTCCGGATACTTTTCCATGATTTGCTTGTAGATTTCTTCGGCGCCATCGGGGTCATGCATGTATTCGTCGAAAATGAACGCCTTTGCATAGAGGGCGCGCAAAGACTTTGCGCTGTCGCCCGATTCAATCACCGTATTCAAGCGAGCAACGGCACTATCGACTTCGTCGAGCTTGAACAAGAACAGTTCGGCAATCAGGAATTCAGACTTGAAGAAATTGTCGACATTCGGAATGGAATCCTTGCGGGCACTATCGTTCTTGGTACGCATGGCCACCAAGCGCTTAAGGGCATCGCGACGGTCGCGGCTTTCCTGGCCCCATTTGCTGATGGTGCGAGAAATAAAGCTACTGTCGTAATAAACGATTGCCTTGTCGTAATCAATACGCTTGTGCTGTTCGTAATCGCCCAAGCAGAAATAACTACGCGACGCATGTTCAGAGCGCGGGTATTCCGTATTCACCTTCTGCAAAATGACAATTGCATCGGCATGACGTTCACCCAACATGGTCAGTTCGCCAATGCGAACCAGGTATTCCGGCTGTTTGGTTTCATATTCCGGATTCTTGTAGAGTTCCTTGTATTCGTCGGCGGCCTGCAGGTATTCCTTGCGGTTAGCCAAGCATTCTGCAGCCTGCTCCCCCGCCGTTTGCTGTTCACGCGGGTTCAATTCCTTAATTTCTTTAGCGGTATAATGTTCGCGAGACTTGTCCCAGTTTTCTTTCTTGAAATAAAGACCCGCAAGTCTGAAATGAGCCTTACCGCGCATAAAGGGCGTACCTGCGGTATCGGCCAAGACCGCTTCCAAAGAGGCAATTGCCTGGTCCGGGAATTCAGCCTGTTCGTCGAGCAACGAAAGAAGGTTCAAGCCCTGGAAGTAATACGGGTGATCCTTAGAAGCAATTACCGGTTCCAAGGCGAAACGGCTAATGTTATATTCGTGATTGCGATAAAGGCAATAAGCACGCTGGTATTCGACCGCCTGCATAGAATCGTGGTCGGCAAAGTAGCGTTCAAATTCGTCGTACTTGGTAATAGCCTTGCCCCATTCATGCTTATGGCGGAAAGATTCACCAATCAAGAACACTGCCTCGGCGGTACGTTTTTTGTTCTTGGGGAAACGTTCCAGCACGCGAGAGCCTTTTTCGATAATCTTGTCGTATTTCTGGCGTTCTTCGGAACCGGGCAGAGAATTTTCACTATCGGGAATGCTGTCCAAGCGAGCTTGGCGCATTTCTCCGGCCTGTTCATCCAGGCGTTCCGCATTGAACATATGGTTCAAGTAAGCACAGCAAGTACACCCCTCGAACACGAGGGCGAGCATTACAAGTGCCATGTAGCGGATACGTAGCATGGGAGTAAAGATACAAAATTAGAGTCTTTAAAACCCTAGTATTGGTTCAAGTACTTCGTGTAATCGCAGAGCTTGAGGCCTGGCGGGAGCGCAGACTTGTCAAAGCGGACCATACGGACTTCGGCCGGTTTACCCACCACGCGGGCAAGCATTTCAAAGTTGTCCTGCGTTTCCCATACGGCAGCATCGATAATCAGGCCGTCACCGCAATCGGTTTCGCCAGTGCTGTTGCCAATACCCGAGATTCTGGAGTTTTGCTTCAGAAGTCGAGTATAGATTTCGGGGGCAATTCCAAAATGATTCGTGGTCGAAGACGAGTCATGCACGACAACATGCACTTCGCGGAAATGATTCAAAGAATCGAAGACAACCGTGTAAGTATGCATGTACGGAGCAATAAAGAAGGTTTCTTGCCAGACATTCTTTGCCACAGGCCTGAAGTTTCCGATAGAATACTTCTTGAAGAATTCCTTGGGCGTTGCACCATAGCGCACCACATAATGGCCAAGCATGGTCGAGAAGTCATGAACCGTAGACGGAGCCATCGTTTCACGGAGGCTATCGACAGCACGGTTCAGGTTCGCGGTCAAGCCGTCGTTCTTGTTAATCGGAGCGGGCCTTGTAATGTTCGATTCCTGAATGCGCTGCTGAATATCAGGGTATTCCGGATCGATTTTCTGGATTTCCTGGAACTGCTTGCGGGCAAGGTCAAACTGGCGGCCCTTCAAATAAGCGCGGCCAAGAGCTTCCTTGAGCGGCAGGTTTTCGGGATACTTGTCGACCATGGGTTCCAAAATATCGAGGGCGGTCTGCGCACGGTCTTGCGGAGAAAGAACCACGCCGTTACCCGGGCCCGGAGGAGATTTTTCACCCAGAGTAGAAACAGCATCTCGGGCAGGAGCGTAATCCGGCATGAACGCCAGAATGCGCTGGTAAATTTTTTCGGCAGCATCAAAGTGGCCCTGGTATTCATCCATGTAGCCCTGCAAAAGCAAGAGCTTGACATTCATCGGATACTGAGAAAGGGCGTATTCGACCACGGCAGCGCAGCTATCCAACTGTCCGCTACGGTGATAAAGGTCAGCAAGGTTTTCGTAGGCGGCAGGGACATCGCCACTCGAGAGACTCACCACCGTCTTGAATTCATTTGCAGCCTGCAAGAATCGGCCATTTTCCATGAGGAGTTGGCCATACCAAAGCCTAGTCTGGTACAAGGCGGGCGCACGTTCAGAGGCCACGCGAGCAAGTTCAAGAGCAGCGGCTGCATTGCCGGTCTGGTAAATTTTACGGCTTTCAACGTAAGTCGACACGCCGGAACCCGGCAAGCGGGCCTGAAGCTTACCAATCAAAAGAGAAAGACGGTCCTGCTGATTATCCGAAAGCGGGCTCATTTCAAACAAAGTATTAATTTGTCCGAGAAGGGCCGGCAACAGGTCCGGATAAAGAACAATCACGCCATCATAAATATCATAGGCTGCCTGGTAAGAGCCCGAACGGGCAAGTTCTGTCGCACGGCGAAGTTCTGTTTGCACCTGCACCGGAACCTTGGCAATGTCGGCTGTCAAATCCGGGGTATCACCACGGGCAACGGTCGAACCGGCAGGCAAACCGTAAGGAATGCCGCCTACCGAAATTTTACTAGGGCCATAAACATCATAAATACGAAAGCCCGCAAAAGTAAGCAGGGCTCCGCAACAAAGGGTCAAAAACAAGTATGCAGCCCTACGGGCTGCCCAAGACGAATACGCCATTACTTTTCCAAGAAATCAGCCAGTTTTTCTTTATGTTCCTTGCTCTTTTGGAGACGACGCAAGGTTTTGTTCTTGATCTGGCGAACGCGTTCACGGCTCAGTTTCAAATCTTCACCGATATCCTTGAGCGTCGTATCTTCAACCGTATCAAGTCCGTAGAACATGCGAAGGATTTCTTCTTCGCGCTGCGGCAGGGCGGACAAGGTTTCCTGGATGAGCTTACGGCGTTCATCCTTTTCCATGTCTTCGTCCTGGTTTCCGTCGGAACCCAAGACATCCATAAGCGTGCTGACCGTGTCACCGTTACCGCCGACATTCGTGCTGTCGCCAATGGGGGCATCGAGCGAAATGTCCACGATTTTTTCCATGACCTCGACGATGTCCTTTTCGAACGGTGCGAATTCGTCCATGGCAATGGTACGATCGTAGTCACCGTCGTTCTGCATCAAGGCACGTTTAAAGCGGTTGACCAAGGCAAGCTTGTTGGGCGGAATTCGGACCGCGCCCACCTGTTCAAACAGGGCTTTTTGGATAGACTGGCGAATCCACCAGACCGCATAAGAAATAAACTTGACATCCTTACCCATATCAAAGCGTTTTGCCGCCTTGAACAGGCCGATATTTCCTTCGTTAATCAAATCAAGCAGGGAAAGTCCACGCCCCTGATACTTTCTTGCGACACTCACCACAAAACGGAGGTTACCCCGAATGAGGCGTTGCAAGGCCGACTTGCGGATTTCTTCCGCCTGATCGCTCTTGATAATCGCAAGCAGAGCCTCTTCTTCCTGAGGACTCAGGGTCGGAAACCTATTCAGATCCCTAAAATAAAGCGCTTCGTTTGCATCACTCATAGAAATACATACCTTCAATTCTTCTAAGGAAATTCCCCTTGAAGACTATCCAAATATGTCTTTTTACTTTGTTTTCGTCAAGTTATATAGCTTTTCGTAAGGGTAAATTCCCGAATTGTGCCCATCGCTAAAGGTAAGGCCCGCTGCATAGCGACCAATCGACTGCACTTTGACAAGCGTAATATCTTGAGGCACAGTAGATTCATCCAAAAGTTTTTCGCCTGTATGTTCATCGACACACAATGCACACGGACAAGCCAATCTCAAATCGCGAATAGCGCATGCGCCGCGACTACCGTCGTTCCATTCAAAACCGAGACGGCCATCCTTTGTCCTAAATACTTTCTTGGGCTGGATCATACATCCTCCTCGGGGAGTTCTGCGAATTCATAATTGAACGTCTTGAGCACACCGTCGCCTTCGGTCTTGAATACCGAGAGCGTGCGCACCATGGCATCGGCAGCCTGCATAAACGCCTTGGCCGATTCAGAATTGGGGTCACGGAGCACGGCAGGAGTTCCTTGGTCGCCACAATCGGCAACCGCGGGTTCGAGCGGAACCTTTGCAATAACCGGCACGCCCCAACTTTTGGCAATGCGGTCTCCACCACCTTCACGGAAAATATGATGAGCCTTGCCGCACTGGTCGCAAATAAAGTAACTCATGTTCTCGACGACGCCCACCACAGGTACGCCCACGGAATCGAACATAGCAAGTCCCTTTCGGCAGTCTGCAAGGGCTACTTCTTGCGGAGTGGTCACCACCACAGCACCCGCCATCGGGCAATTCTGCGTAAGGGTCAGCTGAATGTCGCCTGTTCCAGGAGGAAAGTCCACCAGCAGGTAGTCGAGCTTGCCCCAGCGCACATGATGGATAAAGTGCTGAATCATTTGCGACACCATCGGGCCACGCCAAATGGTCGCCTTGTCGCTGTCGGCAAACATGCACATAGACACAATGCTAATACCGCCCTTTGCTTCGACCGGGGCAATCGTATTGTCTTCAAAAACTTCGGGAGCGCGGTCGATACCGAACATGAGACCCATACTCGGGCCATAAATGTCGGCATCCAGAATGCCCACTCGGGCGCCCGAGAGGCTCAACGCCATAGCGAGGTTTGCCGTCACGGTGGACTTGCCTACGCCGCCCTTGCCGCTTGCGACCGCCACCACATGAGCGACATCGCCGATGTACGAAACTTTCGGAGCCTGCGCCGCCGTATTGGAGCTATCCACGCGACCTTGTGCGGTAAACGTCACATTCACTTCGCTTGCGCCAAGCGACTTCACAATCGTAATGCACTGGTCCTTGAACTTGTCGCGGATCGGGCATGCCGGCGTTGTAAGCTTAAGATCAAAGCTCACCTTGTCGCCATCGATCTTAAGATTCTGGACGAAGTTCAGTTCGACAATATTCTTGTGCAGGTCTGGGTCTTGGACCGCCTGCAGGGCCGTCATAATAGTCTGTTCATTCAACTGCATAATGTAGGTCGGCGCCGCGCGCCTTTGAACGATGAGGTCGCTCGCAAGCTCGCTTTGAGGTATGAGTTTGTTTCTGAATCAAAATTTAGATTTTTCGCAAAGCGAAAAAAGACACGTACCAACAGTACGCGTCTTTTATAGAAAGAGTCTGTTTTTAAAAATTAAATCTTGATTTTTGCGCCCATGAGCTTCACGAATTCGCGGACAATCGCCGTATCGCCAGGCCATGCCGGAGCAGTAACCAAGTTGCGGTCTACGACAGCTTCGTCTACGTTCACGGCCACATACTTGCCGCCAGCAAGAGTGATATCCGGGCCGACTGCGGGATAAGCCGTAGCCTTGTAGCCCTTCAGTACGCCAGCAGCCGCAAGCACCTGCGGACCGTGACAAATTGCAGCCACCGGTTTCTTAGCCTTGAAGAATTCCTTCACAATCTTGAGCACGCGTTCGTTGAGGCGAATGTATTCCGGAGCACGGCCGCCGGTAATGAACAAGCCTTCGTAATCCTTCACTTTTACCGCATCAAAGTCAGCGGTGAGCGCAAAGTTGTGTCCGCGAGATTCAGAATAAGTCTGTTCGCCCAGAAAATCGTGAATTGCAGTTGCAACCGTGTCGCCAGCCTTCTTGTCGGGGCACACCGCATCTACCTGGTAGCCCAACATAGACATCGACTGGAACGGAACCATGGTTTCATAGTCTTCGGTAAAATCGCCGCAGAGAAGCAGAACTTTCTTTGTCATTACGCACTCCTGATAAGTAGTTTGTTGTGTTTTTTACAGCCAACATAAGTTGGACTAATAAAATACATAAAACGTTACTCAAAAGTACGTATATAATTTTTAACAAGTTAATTCTAGAACTAGGTTCCAGAGAACTTGGGCATTCTCAGCAAGTGTGTCATACAAGGCGGCCATTCTTCTTCGTAATGACTTACCAAGATAATTGTCGTTTCTTTCGAAAGCAACTGCAACAAGCTAAAGATTTTGTCGCGGTATTCACCCTTGAGGCCTTGAGTCGGTTCGTCAAGCAAAAGCACCTTGGGCGGGCGGATAGCCGCACGCGCCATAAGCACCACGCGCTTGTCGATTGGCGACAAATCGCGGTAGCGAGCGTTCACATCTTCAAAACCCAAATAGTTCAGCCATTCCTTTGCCTTTGCGCGTTCTTCCCAAGTGGTATTGTCAGCCTTACAAAGATTTGCGGTAAAGCCCGTGCACAAGACTTCGGACAAGCTAAGGTCTTCGCGATACTGGAGCGCAAGTTCCGGCGAGAAAAATCCGAGTTTTGCCTTGTGATCCCAAATGTTCAGGCCATGGCCCGGGCGTTCGCCCAAAAGGGTAATCTCGTTGTTGTAAATCTGCGGGTGGTCTGCGGTAAGCATGCCAAGCAGCGTACTCTTGCCGGCACCGTTTTCGCCCATGACC
Source organism: Fibrobacter sp. UWB10 (assembly GCF_900182935.1). NCBI lineage: Bacteria > Pseudomonadati > Fibrobacterota > Fibrobacteria > Fibrobacterales > Fibrobacteraceae > Fibrobacter > Fibrobacter sp. UWB10. The sequence goes on from NZ_FXUE01000005.1 coordinate 130,022, forward strand.
GCCCAATGTTCTCCCTTGCGAACAGTCCAGTTCAGATTCTTGAGCACATCGGTTTCGCCAAATCGAACATTCACGTTCTTGAGCTCGAAAAGAATTTCAGGGTCCGAAGTGTCGGGAGTGCCGAGATTCACAATCTCGTAGCCCTTCAATTCCTTCTTGGAATACTTGGGGGCGGCAACTTCAGTTGGCAATTCGCCTGCATACGGAGTAAAAGTCTTGTTGGCGTAAACGAACGCCGGAATTTCAGGCAGTAATTCATCTTCACGGGCAAGGCGCACCGCCACCTTCAAGCCATCGCGTTTTGAAAGCTGAACCACGCTGGCCGCCAAGTGCCTGCGGTATTCCGGATCGAGGCCACCAAACAAATCGTTAAAGTAAACCCACTCGGGTTTTTCCATCCACATGCGGGCAAGCAATACGCGACGCAGTTCTCCGTTCGAAAGACTCAAAAGCTTGCGTTCCAGAACTTCGTCGGTCAAATCCGCAATCTTTAACGCTTCTTCCAATTTATCGGGGTCAGTTTCAGGCCATGCCATATCGTCGATATAGCGGTCGGTCTGCAAAAAGAACTTCTTTTTCAAGAGCAAGTGACGCACCAGCGGAGCTTCTTCGTCGTGCAGGCTAATAAAGCGCTGCTGAAAGAACGGCGCGAGCGCATGCTGAATCTTACGTTGCATCGCCTCCGACATGGTGGAGACATTTTCTTGCTGATTCAAAAAATGGGTAATGACTCTATCAAGATCTTCGCCCTCGGTGCTGAAAATCTGCACCTGCGGGAACATTTCAATCAGAGCCTCAAAACGCTTGAATTCCATGCGCCCAAATTTAGAAAAAAGTTACGGATTCAAATAACTAGAAGGTTGATACGGATCCTTGCATTCCTTAACATTATCGAGTTTTTCGTTCGAAAAGACAATCCGCAGCATTGTTGAATCCGTTACCGATTTTAAAAGTCCAGCCTCGTTGTAATCAAGCGAAAGCTTTCCGATTTTGTCTCTTGATTCGAAATGAAGCGGAAGAAAAACGAATGGGAAATCTCTCCAATACGACTCCTTATATTGAGCATAAGATTTGAGTTTTCCATTTTCACCATATTCGTGTGTTGTGATAACTGAATTGGGGGAATACCGCCATCCAGGGAAAAAAGTCTCTTCATAGAAAGACGAATCTAGCACACTGTTGCCAGCAGCATCAAATAGTTTGGTCCGAGAATTCACAAACTTATAAAACCATATTTCATCCGAAATTTCCTTCACTAATTTTTCATTCTCGTAATAACGAGTAATTTCCATTTCATAGCGTTTGCCACCGTATTTGACGATTTCACGATTTTCCTTAAACTTTCTCTTATAAAAGGCGACATTCCGTTTTGATTCGTCAAATATCTTCACGCTGTAATCCGCCGTATCGTTCGAAGAATATTCATAGCGATAAAAGTGACCACCTATTTTATACAGAACCGGGCGTTGCAAATTATCAAACAACATTTCTTCTGCACCGAGCCCATCACTCACATGCAAAGTACCTTCGGCATAAACTTCTCGCGTATTAAACGTATAACTGAGCATTTTTCCAGAAACGGAATCCAGTTTCATTTTATTTTCGCTAATTACCTCGTCACAGTGTCCGTCACGCCACTTACAGGCAACGCATTCCGTCACCACCCCATTTTTGCGCTTTCCCACATACAAGCCAGAGTTTCCCGAAAAGTCCGTCATCAATGTAACAACAGAATCTGCAGATTCCGCTTTAATCTCTGTTGCAACTCGGAAACAACTATCGTCTTTCGAATAATGCGTAAATAAAGTTCCCTCGCCCCACGTCGAACGGAGTTCTCCCTCCAAAGAATCCCTCACGTATCGTTGCGACAATTCGTATTCAGATTGCTGTCCTGGGATTTCTGGCAATTTAAAGAAGAAATCCGCCGTAGCTCCAACTTCCAAAAGCTCTTTCGGATCAAAATTATCCTCTCTCATGTAACGCGGTACTTCTCCGCATGCAAGCCCCTGCGAAAAATGCTTTGAATAAATAAGCATATCCAACGCCTTTTCCGAGCTATGGAAATCTTCGTCAGACAAGAAAAAGCCCGGATCCAAAGAAAGCACACGATAAAGGTGATAGCCGCAAAATCCCACAACAAGTAAAAACGGAATGGCCGAAATTAACAGAATAATTAGGAACTTTTTCATTTAGTTTTTTCCAAACGTGATTTTTCTTAAAATAGCTTTATCTTACCAATACAAGAAACTCCCCGGACTGCTCTGGGGAGTTTTTTTGGATGTGTTATAGGAAACTCTAGAACTTATTGAAGAAATCCCATGTGGCCTGCGGAACCCAAGTTTTATTCTGGCCGGGGTCCTTGTGATCCCAGATGTGGCCGCCGTTCTGTGTGCACCAGCGAACCGGGAAGCGTTCTTCAACAGTAGTGTAATCGTAGCACACGTGCGGACCGTTGCCGCCGTATTCCTGGGCCTTTTCGTTTTTGGCCTTGCCGCCTTCGGAGTTGAGTTCCAGGATGATATCGCGAGCGGCGCGACCCATCGTCGGAGTGCAAAGGTTGTCTTGCAAGCCAAGCACACCCATCCAACCGACACCCTTCTTTTGGCGCTGCGGGAGCCAGATGTTACGTTCGGCAGTTTCGTATACAGCTACAGCACGGAGCACATCCTGATGGTTCCAGGAAAGGCCATTGCTGAACATGGAGCCGTAGCTAAATCCAGTCGAGAACACGCGGCTAGAGTCAATGCAAAGGTTGCTCTGCAAATCGGCCAAAAGTTCATCGAAGAGCAGGTAGTCATCTTGACCCCACGGGGCCTGGTTTCCGTTACCTTCCGGCGCAACGAAGATTGCCGTCTTTTGGGTATCGAGCGGTTTTAAACCATAATAGCCTTCTTGCTGCACACCGCCGGCCCAGCCACCCATGCAATGCATGCCGAAAATAAGCTTGTACGGTTTCTTGTTGTCATAATTATCGGGAATATCAATGCGGATAGTGCGCTTGCCCTTGCTCCACTGGAATTCGTAGCTGCCGGACTTGACGCGGCTCCAAGTCTTGCCGCAACCACGCGTGGGAACCGGATCGTTCTTCAAGCCCCAACCGTAGGCATACTGCGGTTCCTGTTTTTGCTTTTTGAGCGTGAGAGCCAAATTCGTATCGAGATTGGTGAGCACCACCGAAAGCGTATCGAAGCCATCGGCGATGACCTTGAGCGTTTCGGTCGTTGTCAACCTCTTGAGAGCCGTCTTTGTGTTGCCACTATAAGACGAACCATAATTACCGTTCGATGTAAAGCGAATGCTACGCTGAGCCGATCCGATTTTTACGTTCGCATAATAAGAACCCTGAGCCTTGACACAAGCCTGCAAATCGAGGCTGCCCGAACCATAAAGGGTTTCGCTCAACAGGCGATTGCCCATCATGTCGAAGATTTGGACTTGTACGGGTTCGCTGGAACGTTGAGAAAACGAAAGCACACCGTTATTGACGCTTATATAGCCCGGAAGCACGCGCCCCATCACGGACATTTCCTCTTCATGGAATTTAAATTCACCTTTGTCATCGGTCGTTGTCGAAAGACCTTTTTTGACAAGCGAAACAGCAGCACCACTAACGGCGCCGCCCTGATCATCACTCACTTTGCCCGTAAGCGTATAGGCACTAGCCGATACAGCCATTGCGCAAGCGAGAGCTAGAGGTTCCCAAACACTCTTTTTCATAAATGCTCCTTTATTGCTATTTATGAAAATAATTTCAAATGTTGGCTATATTCCACGCCAAGACGCAATTGCTTTGGACAAAATATCCAAAAGAGGTTTAGGGATATTTACAAGAGTATCGATTTACAACCTTTTTTCACACGTATTTAAAAGGAATAGGGCGGAATATACTATTTTATTACATAAATAACATTTAGTTTGGAGAAAATATGAAAAAGCTTTGGACGCTCTTTGCCAGCTCACTCTTGCTCGCATCAGTCTCTTTCGCACAAGACGACTTCGAATCTGAATACGAAGCCCAAGCCGAAGAACAGGTCGCCGACCAGCCCTCTGACCAATTCAACGACCAAACCGAAGATCAATTTGCAGACCAGGCTAGCGAACCTGCCGAAGAAGCAGAACAGGCAAGCAATACCGAAGCCGCCCCTAGCCAGCCCGTTGTTCCGCAGTACCAGGCTCAGGATAACACGCAGGCTACCGAACCGGCCAACACACAAAATGACGATTACGCAGAATCTAAACCGGCCGTCAACAAAACGGGCTTCGGTTTAAGGCTCGCTTTCGATTACGGCAGAATGTTCGGATTCAAGGATGACTTGGACAACGACAGCGATATCAGCGGCACACCGTCTGGCTTTGGTTTTGAAGGCGGTCTCATGGTTCGCGTCCAGATGATACCCAACCTTTTCTTTGCTCCCGAAATCAACGTGGCCTACATAAGCACCAACCACGAATACATGGATCATGAACGCAAATACACCACCACAGATTTGGAAATTCCCTTGATGCTGCGCGGCGTTATCGCTGATAAGTTCTACGTATCGGGCGGTGCACAAATCAACTTGACCATAAACAGCAAGTCTGAAATCGACCCCATCGAAAATTCCGTTCTCAATTTCAAGATCGAAACCACCGAAAAAGTGGAACAGGCAACCTTTGGCGTAGGCATTGTCGCTGGCGCCGGTTACAATATTGTTGCAGGACTTTTTGTTGATTTACGCTTCTACATGGGACTCTCCGAACTTTACCCGGACGTAAAATCTCTCGACGACTACGCAGACGGCGATACCGCCGAAGAAGGCGAATATTCTCTGGTCAATATGTCTGGCGCAAGAATGATGAAGTTCAAGGCAGGCATTAGCTACTGGTTCATGTAATGCAATAAAAGTAATAGTATGAAAAACCTTTTTGGTCTTACATACAAAGAATGCGCTCCGGTAGTGACTGCCGAAGCCATGCGTTTTCTTGACGGCGACACCAAGAGAAGCCGCGTTTCGACATCGGGATTTTCTCCGTTCTGGGATCCACAAGCAGGCATAGAATCCGCAAACATCGACGAGTTCGAAACCGCAATCGATGCCGGATACGGCCTCATGAAACTTGCGGGCCGAAAGCTCTTTGAAAAAGCAGTCGCCATGCTCGGCGAAAAGCCCGAAAGCAAAACCGTTGCCGTATTTGTCGGTGGCGGAAACAACGGCGGTGACGGACTTGTTCTTGCAAAATTGCTGATAGATGCGGGCATTCCCTGCACCATCTATTCGCTTGCCCAGGCTGAGACTTTCAAGAACGAAGCCGCCATGGCCTACAAGGATTTTTCGGAAAGTGGCGGCAAGCTGATTTACATAAATGACCTTCCCGTTCACGACCCCAAGTTCGCACTTGCTGTGGACTGCATGCTCGGCAATGGAGCCTCGGGCGAACTTCGCCCAGCATTTGCACGAGTGGTAATTGCTCTGAACGACTGGAACATTCCGATTCTTGCAGCAGATTCTCCCACCGGTTTTGATTCTTCGGAACACCGCTGCGGCGAAAACTGCGTTCACGCCACCGAGACGCTTGTTTTCGGGCTACCGCGCTTGGACGCCTACACCAACGAAGGCGCCCGCGTTTTCGGCAAGACTAGCGTTGAACCGCTTGATTATCCGGACAGTCAAATCGACAAAGTTTTGTCGGGCGTTTTCCTGGCAACCGAAGACATCATTCCCGCCCTGCTCCCCGACCGCGACGAATTTGGCGACAAGCGTAGCCAAGGTACAGCCATGGTGATTGCTGGTTCCGGCAATATGACCGGTGCCGCCGCCCTTTGTACCAAGGCATGCCTCCGCAGCGGTGCAGGCCTTGTCACGACCGCGACACCAAAGGCCTTACTCCCGGCGTTGCAATCAAAGCTTGACGAGCCCGTATTCTACGGAATCGGAGATGCTACGACGGACAAGCTTTCGATTATGCACTTGATGCAGTTGCAAGATTTAGCGATGCACCAGAATGCCATTGCTATTGGCCCTGGTCTTGGAACCGACACCGAAACGCAAGATGCCGTCCGCATGTTCTTGACCGGATTGCAGATTCCCGTGGTTGTCGATGCCGACGCCATTAATGCCTGCGGTTCCGCATTCTTCTGCATGGAAGGCGGCCCCACGAATGCCATTATCACGCCGCACAAGCGTGAATGGGAACGCAACTTTGGCCCGCTTCCGGCAAACGAGAATTTCTATCCGGAATACCTGCAACAGTTTGCGACACAGTTCAAGATTACAATCGTTCTAAAGGGTTGCCCCATTTATGTGGCGATTCCCGATGGACGCGTGTACGTGATTCCGGCCCGCAATTCTGGCCTTGCTAAAGGCGGCGCAGGCGATGTGCTTACCGGCATTATCACAGCTCTCCTTGCACAAGGTTTGCCGACCGCTGAAGCAGCCGTACTCGGCGCACTCCTGCACCAGAAAGCCGGCAGACTCACGCGCGAAAAAATGGGAGCATTCGGCATGCTCCCGACTGACGTCATTGAAATGTTGCCCGCAGCATTCGGTTGCTAATCGGGCTCATTCTATCTACTAAACCATCTCGGCCACAAGCTTATCCATCGCTGCTTCGGACTCGGCGCTGAGCGTCGACTTCACCGTTACCACGGTTTCGGCGAGCGTCACGTTCTTGAGCGTGGCGAGGATTTCCGTCATTTTCTTAGCGGCCATGGGAGCCCAAGTGCCGTTTTCCACGACACCCACCTTGCGGTTAGAATAGTTCTTTGCCTTGAGGTGATTGAGGAAATCTTCCATCACCGGGAAGAGGCCCGCGTCATACGTGGGAGCGGCCACCACCATGCGGTCGTAACGGAAGGCGTCTTCGATGACTTCGGCCATGTCGCTGCGGGCAAGGTCAGAGACCACGACCTTTTCGACACCGGCGGCGGTCAACTTTTCGGCAAGCTTTTCAGCGGCCTTCTTGGTTCCACCGTAGATCGAGGCAAATGCCACGAGCACGCCCTTGTCTTCGGGAGCGTAGCTGCTCCAGGTGTTGTACTTGTCGATGTAGTAACCGAGATTTTCGGTGAGCACGGGGCCATGCAACGGGCAAATCGTCTTGATGTCGAGTGCAGCCGCCTTCTTGAGAACCGCCTGCACCTGGTTGCCGTACTTGCCCACGATATTGAAGTAGTAGCGGCGGGCTTCGCATGCCCAGTCATCCGGGTCGGCATCGTACACGCCGAACTTGCCGAATGCATCGGCTGCGAACAGCACCTTTTCACTCTGTTCATAGCTGAACAGCACTTCGGGCCAGTGTACCATCGGGGCACCGATAAACTGTAACGTGTGCGCACCGAGCGAAAGCGTATCGCCTTCCTTCACGGTCTGCTTCTTGACCGATTCAGGGAGAGTCATGAACTGCGGCAGGAGCGCGAAAGCCTTCGCCGAAGAAACAAGCGTTGCTTCCGGGTACTTCGCCACAAAATCAGCAATGCCACCGGCATGGTCCGGTTCCAGGTGGTGAATTACCAAGTAATCCGGCTTGCGGCCAGCGAGAGCGGCTTCCAGATTGGCAAGCCACTCGCCCACCTTGTGCGCATCGACCGTATCCGTCACGGCAATCTTTTCGTCTACAATCACATAAGAATTGTACGCCATGCCCTCGGGCACCACATACTGACCTTCGAACAAATCGATGTCGCGGTCATCGACACCGACGTACTTGATATTTTCGCTAAAATTCTTCATAGAGACTCCTTTTTGAGGAAAATATACTAATCCTTCACGCAGCGGACAGGATATGCATTTATCTTTGCAAAATCATAGTAATCACCAACATACACATAATAATCTACATTCGTAACGTACATTGTAACAGCATAGAATTCATCCCTTGATGCCGTACTCCAGTATGCCGTATACGTATCCCATCGGAGAAAGAATCCATATTGTCCATCATGATAATACATCGGAGAAACTGGAGCAACAGAGAACGAATAATCATCGGTTCCATTACTATACCAACCTGTTGTCGTCTTTAGTTTGTCGCCGATAAAGTTGCCATATCCAATCGCATGAAAAAGATTATTCCACTCTTCTTCACTCGGAAGATGCCAGCCCGCAGGGCAAACACCCCGAACCACTGCAGCATGGTTGCATTCTGAACCATAACCACATCCCTTGCCGTTATCGGTAAAAACGCCAGCGCTATCCATTGCGGCGCTCCATAAATACAAACGACCATCTATTCCGCAATATTCAAGAGTATCGTTGTAACAAAAGCTACTTGAATCCATAGACGAAGTAGGCTGCAAGTAACGGTAATTCAAATTTTCTTTCATCCACCAAAGATCGTGGATTTTCACTGTTTTATATGTCTGACCATCACGTTCATCCGTCAGCAATCCATACTCACAATTATCTTCGGAATTCGATCGACAGGGAGGAACTTTCTCCATAATCCAAGCATCTGGGTTGCCAGATTCGTCACTACCGCAGGCAGCAAGGAATGCCGCAACGAACACGAACGGCACAATTTTTGCATTCTTTTTCATGGTTTAATCTTCCAAGAAATACTGCACGTTCGTCACGACGCGGACTTTCTTGATGTACGGCGTATTTTCGTCGCGGTTTTCGATAGAGAATACGCCCTGCGTTGCCGTCTTGATTTTGCCGAGTTTGCTATCGGAATCTTTCGCAAACTTTTCGGCAGCACTCCTTGCGTTCTTAGTCGCTTCGTCAATCATGGCGGGCTTGATTTCGTTGAGGCCGTTAAAGCTATAAACGGTGCGGTACTGGTAATCGCCTCCACTAAAGGCGATTCCATGTTTCAGGAGTTCGCCCTGTTTTTCCATGGCCTTACGGACAAGTTCCACATTATTCGTGGCCACCGTTGCTACAACTGTCGCGACATAACGATAAGCATGCTTGCCGCCGCTGTACAGTTCGCCATCGGCATCGACAATCGCCGGAGTCGAGTAAGTGATATTTTCTTTTTGAATGCCGTTTTCGAGCAGGAACTTTTCAAGTATCTGCGACTTGGACTGTAACGTTGCTGAAAGTTCGGCAAGATCGTTACCCACCTCTTTGTACACAATCGGCCAAATCACAAAATCAGCCGAAACTTCGCGTTCGGCAAGTCCGCGCACAAACACCACGCGGTCACGGTCCTTGACATCAATTTGAGCGCGATAGAAAAAAGCACCCAAGCACAAAATGGCCACCGCCAAAATGATTGCTTCTTTAACTCTTGATTGCATATCCAACTCCTTTTTTACATAAATCCAATATACAAATTTTCTACATTCAATGCATGCCTGAAAAGACTCTACTTTTGCTCGACTCTTACGCGCTTGCGTTCCGCATGTTTTACGCCTATTCGCAGAACCCGCTGAAAAACAGCCAGGGCGAAGAGGTCTCGATGATGCACGGCTACTGGGGTGCAGTGCTCCGCATTCTTGCAAAGCACAAGCCGACGCATTTCGCCATTGCACGCGACGTGGCGCACACCAAGACCTTCAGGCACGAACTTTACCCCGACTACAAGGCCAATCGCGGGCCCATGCCCGAAGAAATGGCGGCTCAAATGCCGCTCCTTGGCGAAAGTCTAGAAGCAAGCGGAATTCCGCTCTTGTCGGAACCGGGTTACGAAGCGGACGACGTGATGGCAAGTACCGCCATGGCCGCGGTCGAAGCAGGCTTTGACCATGTGGTGATTCTAAGTAAAGACAAGGACATGTCGCAAATCGTAACCGACAAGATCCATCTTTTCCATTTGACGAAAGGCGCCGACGGCATTGACTTTGGCCCGGAACAGGTGCTTGAAAAATACGGTCTTCCGCCCGAAAAAATCCGCGACTACTTGGCACTCATGGGTGACGCAAGCGATAACGTTCCCGGCGTTCCGAAAGTAGGTCCGAAAACAGCCATCCAGTTGCTGAATGACTTTGGCGACATGGACAACCTTTACGCAAACCTGGATAAAGTGACCAAGAAGGGTTTGCATGACAATCTGGAAAACAACCGCGAGAAAGCATTCCTCAGCCGCGAACTGGTGACGCTCCAGACCAAGCGCGCCTTTAGCGGTAATCTCGACACGCTGGAATACAACGGTCTGCACGTGGATACTTTGGCGCAGATGTTCAAGGACCACGAAATCAACAGCCTGCTTCGCCTTTTGGAAGGCATTCCGAGCAAGACGGGCTTTGTGCGCGAAAGCGACGGCACCGGAAGCGCCGATTCTGCGAATGGTGACGCCGTAGTAAGCGCCGATTTCCCGGTCGATGTTCCGCCGACATACATTTGTGTTGACACCGATGAAATCTTCGAGCAGATGAAGGCCGAATTTGCCGCCGCAAGCACTGTGGGCATCGACACCGAAACGGATGGTCTCGACCCCATGCAATGCAACCTCGTAGGGCTTTGCCTTTCGGCAGACCCCGCCAAGGGCTACTACATTCCACTGGGACATTCTGATGAAATCGGATTCCCGCTGCCGACAGGTCCCAAGGGCAATTACGACTTGAACAAGGTCAAGGCATGGTTTAGTGAATTTATTCAATCGCCGCGCGAACTCGTTTTCCATAACGCGAAATTTGATTTGCACGTGCTTGCCCGCACATTCAAGATTCCGCAGAGCGCTATCGACAACGCAAATCTCATCGACACGCTGATTGCGGCTTGGATGCTTTCGCCGGGGCAATCGGGCCTTGGCCTCGACAACCAGGTGATGCAACGCCTGCAGCACGAAATGATTCCGATTGAGAATTTGATTGGCCGCGGCAAGAACCAGATTACCTTCAACCGCGTAAACATCAAGGACGCGACGGAATACGGCGCCGAAGATGCGGTCTATACGCTTCGCCTGTGGGAACCTCTCAAGAAGGAACTCGAAAAGCTCGATTATGTGAAGTATTTCTTCGAGCAGGAAATGCCTCTCTTGAAGGTTCTTTTCCAGATGGAATCTGTGGGTGTCGCCATCGATGTTCCGGCCCTCAAGACGCTGGAGCAGGAACTGCAGCGCCGCATCGAAAACTTGGAAAAAGAAATCTGCGACATGGCCGGTTTCGAATTCAACATCGGTTCGCCCAAGCAACTCGGCGAAGTCCTTTTCGATACGCTCGGACTCCCCGAAATCAAGAAGCGCAGCACCGACGCCGTCGTTCTCGAAGAACTCAGCTTCAAGGCGCCACATCCAATCGTTTTCGCCGTCATCGAATACCGCGAACTCAAGAAAATGCAGAGCACCTACATCACGGTGCTTCCGACGCTGGTGAATCCGGATACCAAGCGCATTCACACGAGCTTTATCCAGTGGGGCACCGCAACGGGCCGCCTCTCTAGCCGCGATCCGAACCTGCAGAACATTCCCGTACGCAGCGACCTCGGCAAAAAGATTCGCGCCTCGTTCGTGCCGCAAAGCAAAGACAACGTGATTCTCGCCGTAGACTACTCGCAGATTGAATTGCGCATGCTCGCCCACTTGAGTGGCGACGAAGCGCTCATCGAAAGCTACAAGGAAGGCATCGACATTCACGCCCGTACCGCCGCAGCCATTTACGGAGTCAATCTCGACGAAGTCAACAGCGACATGCGCCGCGACGCCAAGGTGGTGAATTTCGGCGTACTCTACGGCATGACGGCCTTCCGCTTAAGCCGCGACCTGAAAATTCCGATGTCGCAGGCGAAGGACTTTATTACCGGCTACTTCGACATGTACAAGGGCGTGCAGCAATACATCGAAGACATCAAGGCGGCCGCCCACCGCGACGGTTACGTGGAAACGCTTTCGGGCCGCCGCCGCTACATTGCAGGCATCGATAGCAGCGACCGCATGGAATCGCAAATGGCCGAGCGCATGGCCGTGAATACTCCCGTCCAAGGCTCCGCCGCAGACCTCATCAAGATTGCGATGATCCGCATTCAAAAACGAATCAACGAAGAAAACTTGCCGCTCAAGATGATGTTGCAAGTCCATGACGAACTTGTATTCGAATGCCCCCGCGACCAGGTGGAACCCATGTCGCAAATGGTCAAGGCCGAAATGGAAGGCGCCATGCAGCTCAAGGTTCCGCTTGTCGCAAGCGTCGGCTTCGGCGAGAACTGGCTAGAGGCACATTAACTCCTACAAAAGATTTACATAGTAACTAAATCTTTTCGTACGTTGTAAGCCGTTCAATAGTTTTTGATCGGCATCACACATTATATGATATGTTTCAAATTTTTCGGTATAGATTAAGGGCGTATTTTGAAAAAGGACCGAAAATGAAGCATATTCTTGCCAAAACCGCCCTCTTCGCCCTCGCAGGAACCCTTTCTGCGACCGCAGCGACGCTCCCCACCGCCAAAGAAGTCCAAGCCAACATGGGCATGGGTTTCAATATCGGCAACTCCATGGAAGTGCCGAACAACCCCACGGCTTGGGGTAACCCCTACCCGACTCAGGCTTTGCTCGATTCCGTGAAGGCGGCAGGATTCAACACGGTCCGAATCCCCTGCGCTTGGGACAGCCACACCAGTGGCGGCAAGGTCACCGAAACATGGCTCGACTCCGTAAAGACTGTAGTCGACTATGCCATGCGCGCAGGCCTCTACACGATTTTGAACATTCACCACGAAGGTGAAGGAGGCTGGTTCCAGAGCAACATCGGCACGAGCGTCGATAACGGCATCGACACCAAGATGAAGACTTACTGGACGCAGATTGCGAACAAGTTCAAGGACTACAATGAACGCTTGATGTTTGCAGGCGCCAACGAACCCGGCCCGAATGTGAATACGTGGACTCCGCAGCATGTATCCACGCTGATGCACTACTACCAGACATTTATTGACGCAGTGCGTTCTACGGGCGGCAACAACGAAACCCGCACCTTGATTATTCAGGGTCTGAACACCGACATCGACAAGTCTGTCGCCAACGCTCCGGTGAGCACCTTCCCGAAAGACAAGGTTGAAGGCCGCTTGATGTTCGAAGTGCATTACTACGATCCGTACCAGTACACGCTTATGACGAGCCAGCAAGACTGGGGTGCCAGCGAACCCATTCAGCCGCAGTACTACTATGGCGACTACACCAAAGCGAGCGAACCCAAGCACAACGCCGGTTACAACGCCTGGGCAGGCTCTGTCGATTCCAAGCTCGGAAGCATTGTTCACCCGCAGGAACAATTCGCCAAAATGAAGACAAACTATGTAGACAAAGGCTACCCGGTCATCGTCGGTGAATTCGGCGCAAACGTTCGCAGCCCGGAATTGAACGGTTCCGACCTGAACCTTCACAAGCAGGGCCGCGTACAGTGGCATAAAGACGTTGTTTCTGCCGCCAAGCAATACGGCCTTACCCCGATTCTCTGGGACATGGGCAACGAGAGCAATTCTGGCTACGACAACATGGCCTACATCCGCCGTCAGTCTTCACCAGTGGGCAAGGTTCTTGAAACCGACGTCATCAACGCCATGCGCAGCGTGTACAACCTTGGCAATTACAACAACACCGGCGTCACCCACGTAGAAGACTTTATTACCGGCGGCAACAACACGCCCGCATCGAGCTCTAGCGAAATCGCTTCCAGCTCCAGCGCACCCACAACTACAATTATCGCAGGTCTGAATTCTACGGTACAATTCATCCGCAGCGGCAACACGCTCTATTCCAACAAGGCTATCCGCCTGTTTGATGCAAACGGAAACCAGATTCGCGCATCTAAAAAGAATACAGGCCGTACAGAACTTTCACTCGTAGGACTCCACAAAGGCGTATACCTTGCCAAGAGCGCCAATAAGACCCTGCTTGTCGGTGTGAAGTAAAAACCTCTACACCTAACAAAAGTATCCTCATTAACAGTAATTGCCGATTTTCGCGTAAAATCGGCAATTTTCTTTTTCAAACGTAAACCCCAGTTTACATTTGTTGAGAATTCAGCACCGCAATTTTTCAACGCCGACACTATTTTATTTACATCATTACCCGCAGAATTTAATTTCAATACAAAGACTAAGATGTTTGGTTATCTAAGGCTTAAAACGGGTGCAACCCCAAAAGGAGCATAAAATGAAACTTTACGGACTCTTCGGAATCGCCTGCGGCATGACGCTGCTTGCAAGCACTGCAGCATTTGCCCTCCCCAAGGCAACCGAAATTTACCCCGACATGGGTCTCGGCTATAACATCGGTAACACGATGGAAGTGCCCAAGAACCCGACACTTTGGGGCAACCCCTTCCCGGATGCCGCTTACGTGAAGGCCATCAAGGACGCAGGTTTCAACACCGTGCGTATCCCTTGCGCATGGGACAGCCACGCCTCTAACGGCACCATTAACGCCGGCTGGCTCGACTCCGTAAAGACTGTTGTCGACCTCGTGATCGGCAACGGTATGTACGCCATTTTGAACAGCCACTGGGACGAAGGTTGGCTCGAAGACCACGTTTTTGACGGCAAGGGCTTCGACAAGACCGGCGAAGTGACTGTTTCTGCAGCCGATATCGCCGCCAAGCAGGAAAGCTACTGGAAGCAGATCGCAACCAAGTTCGCCGAATACGACGAACACCTGATTTTTGCCTCTGCCAACGAACCGGGCGTGAACGACCCGTGGAACGGCGGTTCCGACAATGGTCAGTGGGCATTCGACGAAACCCGCATGCAGGTTCTCAAGAGCTATCACGAAGCATGCCTTAAGGCAGTGCGTTCTACCGGCGGAAACAACGCAACCCGTATCGTGGTCGTGCAGTCTCCGCGTACCGAAATTGACAAGTCTCCGTTGCTCGCATCCATGTACCCGACTGACCCGGCAGGCGAAGGCTACACCATGGCCGAAGTCCACTTCTATCCGTATCAGTTCTCTTTGATGACCAGCGGTGACGAAGACTGGGGCAAGATGTTCTACTACTGGGAAGACCAGACTCCGGGTAACGATGCCGCACACACTTGCTCCGGCTCCGCCCTCGGATCCAAGAAATCTATCGACCAGCTGTTCAGTGGCCTCAAGAGCCGTTTCTACGACAAGGGCATTCCTGTCGTGATTGGTGAAATGGGTGCCGTCAAGCGCCTCGGTGTCCTCACCGGTGACAACCTGAAGGTTCACCTGAAGGCACGCGCCGCCTGGTACGGCTATACGGTTGCCGCAGCCAAGAAGAACGGTCTCGTTCCTTGCGTGTGGGATACCGGCGACGAAGGCGATGGTAACTTCACCATTATTCGCCGCCAGGTAAACAAGTTCGGTGGCAACGTGGGCGATATTACCGACGTCGAAACCTTGAACGCTATGCGCGAAGCTTATGGCCAGGCATCTCTCCCGGGCAACAGCATTGATTCCCTCGTCAACCAGAACCCCGACATTCCCGAAACCGAAGCAGGCAAGGGCGTCCAGGTGACTTACCAGACTGTAACCTCTGACTCTAGCGAAGTGGGAACGCTGCGCATCAACCTCCAGGGTTCCAAGAAAGATCTTTCCAAATATGTGGGTATTGAAGTCCGCTTGAAGGGCGAAGTTGCCACGGCAGGTCCCTGCTCTGGCGCAAGCGATGGTTGCGGTGAATACGGCTGGACCTCCATGGACTTCTTCATGATGACGGGTGATAGCTGGGCATGGTTCGACGCCTCTATTCTTGAACAGGCCGACAAGGACCTCGACGCAGACGCATTCCAGACAATCCAAGTTAAGTGGGAAGACTTCCGCTCTGAACCGACCGGTCTCAACTCTGCAAACGCCATCGGTCTGAACCTCTATGGCACGCAGGTCACCGGCACCATTACCTTTGACTACATCAAGGGTATCAAGGCCGACGGTTCTACCGAAGTTATCGACGACTTTGACAAGAAACCGCAGCTCGAAGGCACCGCAAGCGGCAAGGTTGTCGCCCTCGACGGCAGCTCCGCCATCAAGCCCGCAACTGTTGCCGCCGCAAGCAAGATGCTCGTGAACGTGCAGCCCGGCATGGTGAGCGCCCACTTTGTAGCAGCCAAGACTGCTCCGGCCAAGGCAATGCTCATGAACAGCCTCGGTCAGGTGATTGCTCAGCAGAACTTTACCGCCAACAAGGGCATGAACTCGGTTGAACTTTCTAGCAACTATCGCGGCCCGGCAATGCTCATGATCAAGCAGGGCAGCCAGCGCTACATGCAGAAGGTGATTCTGAAGTAAAAAAATCCCGTCGTAAAAAAAGTCTGGTGTGGATCCCGGCAAGGTTGGAGTGTCTAGCCGGGAGCTGCTTGGAAAAGCAGCGAAATCCGGTCCTACATAGGGCCGGATTTTTTTGCGTGGTTGCCACGCAAACCCGGCTAGTCGAGATTGAATATTTCGGTGAGTTGTTTGTCGTCCATGTTCGCAAGCCAGGTTTCGCCGGCGTTCACGGTCATGTCGGCAACAGCCTTCTTGGCCTGCAACAAGGCGTCGATTTTTTCTTCGAAGGTGCCCTTGGTAATAAAGCGGTGCACTTGCACGTTCTTGGTCTGCCCGATACGGAAGGCGCGGTCGGTGGCCTGTGCTTCGATAGCCGGATTCCACCACAAGTCGTAATGAATCACCTGCGAGGCCGCAGTCAGATTCAGGCCGGTTCCAGCCGCCTTCAAGGACAGAATAAGTACCTTGACTTCCGGGTCTTCTTGGAACTTGCGGACCATTTCGTTGCGCTGGTTCTGCGTGCAGCCGCCGTGATAGAAATCCGCCTTAATCATGAGTTCGCGATCGAGCGTTTCTTGCAAGAGTTCGCCCATTTCGCGGAACTGCGTAAAGATGATTGTCTTTTCGCCGGATTCTTCGATAGACTTGAGCAAATCGAGCAACATGCCGAGCTTGCCGGAATCTTCGACGCGGGCCTCCCCCGCCTTCAAATACGTGCGCGGGTGGTTGCAAATCTGCTTGAGCGCGAGAATCATCTGCAGAATCAAGCCCTTGCGCTTGAAGAGATTGTGACCACCAGAACCTTCGCCGGCATCTAGCGAATCGCCCGCGGCAGCCGCAAGCACATCGTCATTGATATCGAGCGAGGCCCCCTCGGCCAAAAGTTCCAACTGTTTCATGAATTCGTCGAGCGTGCGCTTGTACAAGGCAGCCTGCGTGCGCGTGAGTTCGGCGTATTCATTCTGCTGAATCTTATCGGGCAAGTCGCTAATAATAGACTTATCCGTCTTCATGCGGCGCAGCATAAAGGGCGCCGTAATCTTCTTGAAATGCTCGGCCACCGCCTGGTTCGCGTTCTTCTGGATTGGCGTTTCGAACTTGTCGCGGAACTCGTTTGCCGAGGGCAAAAAGCCGCGGTTGCAAAAGTCCATAATCGTCCAGAATTCCATAAGGCGGTTTTCGACCGGCGTGCCACTCATGGCAATCTTCATGGGCGCACGGAATGCGCGAATGCGGCGGCTCTGTTCGCTGTCGGCATTCTTGATGTTCTGCGCTTCGTCAATCACCACCACTTGCCAATTCAGCTTTTCCAGCTTTTTAAAGTCAAGGCGGCATGTCGAATACGTGGTAATCAGCAAGTCGGCATCAAACTTTTCAAGCTTGCGGTTGGCACCATGGTATGCAAACACGGTCAGCGCGGGCGCGAACTTCTTGATTTCCATCTGCCAGTTCAGCAAAAGGCCCGCCGGCACCACCACAAGTGCGCGCCCTTCGGCAAGGCGCCCTTCTTGCTTTAGCTTGAGCAAGAAAGCAATCACCTGCAGCGTTTTACCCAGACCCATATCGTCAGCCAGAATGCAGCCAAAACCCATTTGCAGGTTCTTGTACATCCAGGAATAGCCGCGTTCCTGATACGGGCGGAGCGTCGCGTTCAAATTTTCGGGCAGCGAGCAGTTCGTTTCACTGCGCCAGGCGTCAAACTGGTCCTTCAGGCCATCGGTCATATCGACCGTAATGTCGTCGCATTTGCCGGTAAGGCATGCCTGCACCAGCTTAGCGGTAGACGGAATAAACTGTTCCGTAGCCTCGGCCGACTCCGCATTCTCGGAGCCATCGATGACTTCAACATCGTCAGAATCATCTGCTTTCTGTTTTTTCGCCTTCTCTTTTTCGCGTTCGTCCAAGCGCTGCTGCAACAAATCCAAGTCGTCTTTGTTGAATTCAATATAGCGGTCCTTGAACTTGAGTAAGCCTTCAGCATCGCGGGCAAGTTTCAGGAATTCTTCGGCCGAGATTTTGTCTTCGCCAAGAGCCACTTCCCAGTCAAAGTCCAGCAAGTCGCCTGCAGTAAACGCCCCGATTCCAAGGCTACCCTTCAACTTCATCTGGGTTTTCGGGCGAGTGCGTTCCAAAAGCGAGCGGGGAATTTCGGTCACAATTCCAAACACTTCGGACTTCTTGACCGTGTAATTCACGAATTCTTTGAGCTCGGCACCATGCATGACCACAGGCTCCGCCGCATGATTTTCAAGGTAAGCCTTCATGGGCTTGAAAATTTCGGCCATGCAATTCAGCACATTCAAGAGCGACAAGAGTCTCGGATCGCTATCGCGGAACAGCTGCGCGAGCGGCACGCGACCAGAAGCATCTTCGATAAAGACATTCAGTGCAATTTCTTTGCCAAGTTCCGAGCAGACAAAAACAATCTTGTGGTTGAATTCCAGCGAATTGTAAACCGAGAACCACGCCTGAATCTTGGACGGAATCTTGAGGCCGTTGGCGGCAAGTTTGCCCGACTTGCAATCGAAAAAGAATCCGAGCAAGTTTTCATGCGGACCCTTCTTGTAATTCTGGGCGGTGCGGGCAAAACGCAAAAGCTTACCGATGAAAATCGAAAGAATATGCTCGGCCGCAGCATCCAGATCCTCACGAGATTTTTCTTCGCGAGAATTTTCTTCACGCGACCCATCGCGAACAGTAAACGCAAAATCATCGGGCACGGACTTTTCAAGCTCAGCTACAATCGCAAGCACATCGGGCAACATTTCGGCAGGCAGCCAGCGCACCTGCGCGGTCACGTTATTCAGCCAGAATACTTGCGGGTATATCGCCCCGCAACGCACCAGGTAATACGCCACCTGCAAAAGCTGGTGCAAAAAGCGGACGGTCACATGGTTATGCCAAACGCAATCCTGATTCAGGCGACAAAGGGCACCCATCACGTTTTCGACCGAAAGCGCAGAGGCCACCACCGTTTCATCGACCATCTGGTCAAAAGTCCACTGCCAGGGGCGAGCGTGAATCAGCTGCAGGCGTTCTTGTTCCATCAAGAACGTGCGGGCATGGTAAATGCCAAAGTCCTGCGCAAACTGGCCAAAGTTTTCAAAGTGGTTGTAGAATTCGCGGCAACGAGCCAACTCGTCGACAAAACTCTTCTTAAAGTTCCCCGCCGGGCAAAAATCCGGGAAGTTCTTGAGCATGGCCGGCAACACATGCGAATAGTCGCGCCATTCCTCAAACTTGAACATGGGCACGCGCGGGGCCGCCACCCGGTTATTCACCGGCAAAATGCGCACCAGTGTCGATTCGCGCGGCACGTCCGATTCTACCGGTTCTTCGGGCTTATAATCCTTGAGATAAGCAATATCAAGCCCATGCAGTCTAAACAGCAAAAACGGGTCGGCCGACGCCATTTCGGCCAGTTTCAGGAACACGCAAATCACGTAACGGCAAGGCAAAGCGTCCTTGCAGTCGCAATTCATGTTCACCTGGTCAAAGCTTTCGAACAGAGAAAGCCCGCATTTCGACAAAAGCAGTTCGATAGAGGGGTTGAGGGCGCCATTCGAAAGCGCCATAAGTTCAACCGGTTGCTGCTTTAAAAGCCCTACAAAAGCTTCCCCACGTTCCTTATCGAACTTGGGGAACACGAGGTACACATTGTGCAGACCCCCATTGGGGCCCTTGACCTCGGCCATGACGCGATTATCGTTCACCGTAAACGGCTGAACCTGCCCGCGCCCCACATACTTAAAAGCATAATCGATATCGCGTTCAGAAGCACCCGCAAGCAAGCGGTCTAGCCACTGCTTGCTCCACCAAGCACTTCCATAAACACCATATTCCATAGTCGCCCAAATATAGCAAATTTTCACGAAGAAAATTGCTCATTTGAGCAATTTAATCATGACTATGTAGAACTTTAATGTTGAAGCACCGCCTGATGTTTAAAATTTTAAACAAAAAGGACTATAAAAGGGCTTTGTGCAAATCGACAGGATTCAATGGCTCTTAAAAGCACGGTTCTTGTCAACATTCCATTAACAACAAAAAGTTCTACTTATCCTCGACTTACGGCGCTTCATTGAAAAACTAAGCAACTTTGAAATTAAAAAAAATCTAAAATATTATTTTATTATAAAAAACTTAGACAAGTTAAACAATTGCAGGACGTTTTAAATACAGCGAAATACATTATTCTCCTTTATAAAAATTTTACAGTTATTTCAATCAAATAACGCAACAAAAGCACTTCAAAATACTTTATATTTGATTTTACCAACAATTTAACAAAGGAAAAAGGAGTAAGAACAAATGAAATATATTTCCCTCGTAGCACTGTCTGCATTCTTGTTTGCATGCTCACAGGAATCCGGCCTCGGAACAGAAGCACGCGTCAACGACGACTCTTCGATTGGCGAAAGCATTGCTTATGTTGGCGACATCCAAAACGGAACCGCTTTAGCAAGGAAAACCTACAACACTGCAGATTTCCCTGCATCTAAGACTGTCACGCAGTTCCCCGTAAGAATGACCGGCTCTACAAGCATCTCTACAACTTACGATCCGGAAAACCTCTGCTACGATATTCTCGGAACAACCACAACTAAAGTTGAAGTCTACGACAGCCAGGTTGGCGGAATGGTTCCGTATAGCAACGCCACTATCGAAAGCCACGTTTACCCGGTCAACACGAGAAATCCGAATAAGTTCTTGGATGACGCTCGCCACGGTGTAAACCACGGCAACAATGTCGCCACAGCTCGCCATCACACAGAATGCTCCGCATACCTCGGATTCATCGGCGTTCACCGCGTCATTCACGGAAAGGACACAGTCGTGTTCACAACGTCGAAGGGCTTTAGCAACGAAAATGTTGCCAAAACCTATTACGACAAGTTTATCAAGAAGCTCTGGACAAAGTAATCTAAATTTTATCTAAACAACCTTGCAAAAAAAGACCGCATGCATTACGCACGCGGTCTTTTTATAAGACTATTTTGAGCGACAGATTTACCACATCTTGTCGTATTTTTTACGGTTCTTTTCTTCGTCTTTCTTTTCCTGAACAATGGCGTCGATCACGGCGGCAACAGTCAGGTTGAAGATATCATGCACAGAAGCATCGGTGTCGGTAAAGTGAACCGGCTTGTTCAAGCCCATCTGCACAGGACCGATGGATTCGCCCACGCCCATTTCGAGGAGCATCTTGCAAGTGGTATTTGCAGAAGAGAGGCACGGGAAGATGAGCGTATTGACCGTCTGGCCCTTGATCTTGTTGAACGGGTACTTGGTGTCGCGCAGGTCCTTATCGAGAGCCACGTTCACCTGCATTTCGCCGTCGATCACGTAATCCGGATACTGTTCATGAATCAAGCGCACCGCTTCGCGAGCAGTGTTGGACGTTCCGCGCGGAGCACCCTTGTCAGAACCGAAGTTTGCGTAACTGAGCATAGCCATCACCGGTTCGTGGGCAAAGAAGCGCACGGCGTCGTGAGTGAGCTTGACGATATCCACGAGCGTTTCTGCATCGGGGTCGCGGTTCACCAGCGTATCGGCCAGGAAGAACGTTCCCTTGCGGGTGCTCAAAATATGCATAGCGCCGAAGTGCTTGTATTCTTCGCGGATACCGATGATTTCCTTGGCGAGTTCAATCGTTTCGGAATACTTGGAGTAACCACCGGAAATGAGAGCGTCAGCGTCGCCCACCTTCACCATCATCATACCGAAGTGGTTCGGTTCAAACATGTCGTCGCGGGCTTCGTCGAGCGTCACACCGTTACGGCCGTTTTCTTCGGCGTAGATTTCGGCATACTTGCGGCGACGTTCAAATTCTTCCGGAGAACGCGGGTTCACGATCTTGATGCCCGTAAGGTCCAGCTGTTCGCGCTGGGCGATAATCTGAATGCGTTCGGGGTTGCCGAGCAGAATCGGGTGTGCAACGCCTTCGGTCTTGGCCTGAACAGCGGCCTTGAGCATGTTAAGGTTGCTTTCGGCAAACACCACGCGCTTCGGGTTGCTGCGAGCCGTATCACTGAACTGACGGATAAGCTTGTTGTCGTAACCCATCATGTCGCGCAGGCGATCATAGTAGGCATCCCAATCGGTAATAGGCTTGCGGGCCACACCGCTTTCGATAGCGGCCTTAGCCACAGCGATAGACACATCGGTCAAGAGGCGCGGATCGAGTGGCTTCGGAATCAAGTATTCCTTACCGAAGGTAAAGCGCTGGGAGTTGTAAGCGATGTTCACCACATCCGGAACCGGCTTGTGGGCAAGGGCTGCAATGGCGCGCACGGCGGCGTGCTTCATGTGTTCGTTGATGCAGGTGGCGCGAACGTCGAGGGCTCCACGGAAAATGTAGGGGAAACCGATTACGTTGTTCACCTGGTTCGGATAGTCGCTGCGGCCCGTCGCAAAAATCAGGTCACCACGGCTTGCCATGGCTTCTTCGTAGCTGATTTCGGGGTTCGGGTTGGCGAGTGCGAAAACGATCGGCTGATCGGCCATGCTGCGGACCATTTCGCGAGTCAGGACGTTAGCCTTGGAGAGGCCGACGAACACATCTGCGCCCTTCATGGCATCTTCAAGCGTTTCGATATCGGTGCGGTCGGTTGCAAAGAAAGCCTTCGCTTCGGTAAGGCCCTTGCGGTCCTTGCGAATGACACCCTTACTGTCGCACATCACCAAGTTTTCTTTCTTAAGACCGAGCGACAAGTAGAGGCGCGTGCAGGCGCAAGCGGCTGCACCCGCACCGTTCACCACCATCTTCACGTTGCGAATGCTCTTGCCAGCAACTTCGATAGCGTTCAAAAGGCCAGCAGAAGAAATGATAGCCGTACCATGCTGGTCATCGTGCATCACCGGGATATCGAGTTCTGCCTTGAGAGCGTCTTCGATTTCAAAGCATTCCGGAGCCTTGATGTCTTCGAGGTTGATACCGCCGAACGTCGGGGCAATACCCTTCACGATTTCGATAAACTTCTTCGGATCCTTTTCGTTGATTTCGATGTCAAACACATCGATGCCGGCGTAAATCTTAAAGAGGAGAGCCTTACCTTCCATCACCGGCTTACCAGCGAGAGCGCCAATGTCGCCGAGGCCGAGCACTGCGGTACCGTTACTGATCACAGCGACGAGGTTACCCTTACCGGTGTATTCGTAAGCGAGGTTGTTATCCTTTTCAATTTCCAAGCAAGGAACAGCTACACCCGGAGTGTAAGCAAGACCCAAGTCGGTCTGCGTGCTATGCGGCTTGGTCGGCACGATTTCGATTTTGCCGGGCTTGCCCATGGCGTGGTATTCGAGAGCTTTTTCTTTTAAATCCTTGCTCATTCTTTTCTCCTTATTTTCGCCAGCATCTAAAGCCGCGAAAGTTCAATTTTTTCGCGCCCAAAAATAGAAAAAAGAAAGGGTACTGTAAAGATTTTTGTACCCATTTAAGAAAGATGTATTTTTTTGACGTCTAAAAGGAGTCTAGACGCCCCTTTTGGGCTTTTTTCTCTTTTAAATTCTCATGGAAATGTCGAGGGCCTTTACACTATGTGTAAGGGCGCCGACCGAAATATAGTCAAGGCCGAGGGTCGCAATTTCCTTGGCGCGTTCGAGCGTCATGTTGCCGGAACCTTCGACCAACACCTTGTCGCCGCTTTCCTTGATAATCTTCAAGGCTTCGGCCATCATTTCGTTGCTCATGTTGTCAAGCATAATTACGTCTACACCCTTGTTCAGGAGTGCGCGCAGCTGGTCAAAATTTTCGACTTCCATTTCGACCATCAAGTTCTGCTTGTTGTTCTTCTTCACGACTTCGAGAGCCTGGAGCACGCCACCTGCAGCAGCAATGTGGTTGTCCTTCACGAGCACCATGTCAAAGAGACCCATGCGATGGTTGGAACCGCCACCCACGCGAACGGCATACTTCTGCAAAGTACGGAAACCGGGAACCGTCTTGCGGGTATCGAGAACTTTAGTTTTGCCAGCCTTCAAAGCTTCCTGGAAAGTATGGGCAACCGTTGCCACACCGGAAAGCTGCTGGATAAAATTCAAAAGCGTGCGTTCGCCCGTCAAGAGTTCGTGCGTCGTGCCGTCCATTTCGGCAATCAAGTCACCCTTCTTCACGACATCGCCGTCTTTCTTGTGGAGAGTCACCTTCACGTTTGCCTTGAGTTCTTGGAACACAAGTTCAATCACCGGAAGGCCTGCGAGCACGCCGTCTTCTTTTGCAATCAAGCGGGCATGCTGCTTTTGGTCAGCAGGGATCGTCCATTCGCTCGTCACGTCACCCGTGCGAACGTCCTCGGCAAGCGCCAAGCGAATCATGGTCAAAGCATCTTCGGTAGGAAAAATCGGGGTGGAATTGTCGCCGTACATTACTGCGCTCCCTTGCCGGTTAGAACAACATAAACTGTACGCACCAAAATCTGGAAGTCAAGAAGCAGGCTCATGTTTTCGAAATAATACATGTCGTACTGCAACTTGATTTTCACGTCTTCGGTGCTGGTATCGTAATGGTGGCACACCTGAGCCCAACCGGTCAAACCCGGTTTCATTTTCAGGCGGCTAATATAGAACGGAATTTCTTCGCGAAGCTTGGCAATGAACACGGCACGTTCCGGGCGCGGGCCCACCATGCTCATGTCGCCTTTAAGCACGCACAAAATTTGCGGAAGTTCATCGATACGGGTCTTGCGCAAGAACTTGCCCACCTTCGTAATGCGAGGGTCATCTTTAGTGGCCCACTGGGCACCGAACTTTTCGGCATCGGTACGCATGGTGCGGAACTTGAACACCGTAAACGGCTTACCATAAAGGCCAATGCGTTCCTGAGAATAGAACACCGGGCCATGGTCTTCGAGCTTGATTGCAATAGCAGCAAGCACACAAACCGGGAACGAAATAATTCCGAGAAAGGCGCCAAACAGAATATCAATCACACGCTTCACGCGCACCTGCCACAAGGGCATGGTAAACGCAAACAATTCCTGCAATTCAAAACCATAAACCAAGTTCGCCTTGAACTGGCCGTTAATCACGCTGTAAAGTTCGGGCACCAAGTAAATGTGAACAGGCTGGTCGCACACCCACACAAGCACGCGCATAATTTCTTGCGGCGAAGAACTTTCGTGCGCAATAATAATGCCCGTTACCTTGTACTTTTTAATGAGGGCAGCAAGGTCAGCGTACTTGCCGAGCACCGGCACATTCGCAAACTCATGTTCCATGACCTGGAAGCGTTCATCGACAAAGCCCACCACGCGCTGGCCGCGTTCCGGAGTCTTTGCAAGCGCTTCGGCAATCTTTTTGCCGGCTTCGGTTGCACCCAGCACCAGAATGTTGTTCGCGCCAAAACCGCGGCTCAAAAGTCCACGCAGGCAGCGGTAAATAAACATTCTAAAGACAATCACCAGGAACAGCGCAAAGCCGCCGTAAATAAAGATCCACGGGAATCGAGAACCGTACAGGTAACCCTGGTTGAGCGGTTCGTTCACCATGACCTTACCGATAAATTCAGCGCCGAACAGCACCGCAATAATCAAGACAATGCCAATGAGAATCGCACGCAGCACACGCAAAGTCTGGTGCGTACGAGACATCAACAGCCATGAACGGTAAAGACCTGCGCATGTGAACAGCACAAGCCAGCCCACATTGAGCACGAGGCCCATGTGCCAATATTCGGCAAAAGTCTTGCTCGGATCGAACTTATCGGCAATCCAGCCACTGTGGAACTGCACCCAGAAGGCGAGCACAAAACAAATTGACAAGGCCACGAAGTCCGAAAGGACTACGAGAATGCGTTCCAATGTAGCTGCACGAATCATAGCAACCCTAAATTACCAAATTGCAGAGTTTCAGATTTTTCGTTTTACGCAGTTTTTAGGCGAGGAAACGAATCACCTGGCTCTTTTCGACAATTTCGGGCAGAGCGTCGATAGCGTCGACCGCCTTCGAGGTCTTGCAATCCTGAGTCTTTTCGGTGATCACCACGATAGAAACCTTACCCGGATCCTTCACGTTCTTCTGGATAATGGTTTCGATGGAAATCTTGTTTTCAGCGAGGATGCTGGTAATCTTGGCGAGCACACCGCAAGCGTCACGAGAGGTGAAGCGCAGGTAGTAGCGGGCAGAGGTTTCCGAAATCGGAACGAGCGTTGCAGAGTTGTCGACGTTGAACCAGCCCATCGGGAGCGCCTTGCGGGAACCCTGATCCACAGAGCGGGCCAAGGAAACAAGGTCAGCCACCACGGCAGAGGCTGTCGGCAAGCGGCCGGCACCGGCGCCAGTCTGAACGGTTTCGCCCAGGTTGTCGCACTTGAGGTACACGGCATTGATCACGCCGTTCACGTTAGAGAGCAGGTTTTCGTTAGAAACGAAGCACGGATGGACACGGGCGTCCACGCGGTCACCGTCGCGGTGATAGATGCCGAGGAGCTTCACGCAGCAGCCAAGTTCCTTGGCGAATGCGATATCCTGGGCGGTAATCTTGGAAATACCCGTCACATGAATCTTTTCGAAGTCCACGCGGTGGCCGCTGCAGAGGCTAGCGAGCAAGGCAGTCTTGTGAGCGGAGTCAATACCTTCGATATCGAAGGTCGGGTCAGCTTCGGCAAAGCCGAGCTTCTGGGCATCCTTCAGAACCACGTCAAAGTCCAGACCTTCGTCGGCCATGCGGCTGAGGATGTAGTTACAAGTACCGTTAATAATGCAGCTCAGGTGTTCCACCGTAGAGCCGAGCAAGCCTTCCTGCAGGCTACGGATGATAGGAATGCCACCGCCAACAGCTGCTTCGAACAGCACATGCAGGCCGTTCTTGGCTGCAAGCGGGAAAATTTCATGACCGTACTTGGCGAGGAGAGCCTTGTTGGCTGTCACCACGTGCTTGCCGCTTTCGAGGGCAGCAAGGATCCACTTGCGCGGCATGTTGTAGCCACCGGCAAGTTCCACGAGCACGTCGATATCGTTACCGGCAATCATTTCGTCGGCGTTGGTCGAAACCTTGTAGCCCTTTGCCTTGTACGGGGCAACTTCTTCTTCGGACTTGGCGCAGATGCAAGCCAGTTCGAGTTCAACACCGAGCTTTTCCTTGTATTCAGCAATCTTCTGTTCCAGAATCTGAATAACACCGCCACCGACGGTTCCAGTACCAATAAGACCAATACGCAGCATAAGGCGTCTCCATTTTAAATTTTTACGCGCACAAATATAGAATTTTGCGCTAGTTTCCCACAGCCACCTTGCGAGTTCCGTAACCGATTCGGAGCACATAATGACCCGAAACAGGTACCGCGATGCTGAAATTCGCGCTATTTGCGGTTCCACGGAGCACCACATTGCCCTGCATGTCGAACAGTGCATACCTGTCGCCCACACGGGCTCCTGCCACCTGCAAGGTGCGATTTACAACGCTCACACTAAACTGCGGCAACGGCATTCGCTCAAAGGAAGTAGTCTGTTCGCTACTAGAACTCGGTGTTTCAGAAGAGCTTGACGCATCAGAAGAACTGCTAGATACGCTCGAAGAGGATTCCTCGCTGGAACTTGAAACTGGGGGTGTAGTCCACTTGGCATAAAAGATCTGTGTACCAGTCGCTTTGGGGCTCACCGAAGTGACAGCATTCCCCAAAAATTGCCTGTTATCATACCAACCCGCAAAATAGAACCCTTCGCGAGTCACGAATTGTGCATCAGGAAGCGCTGTCTCCACTCCTTCTTCATAATACTTCAGCTCATGACCTTTTTCGATTTTGCCGCCTTCATCTAAAACGAAAAATACATAGTGTTTCGTGTTACTCCAATCAAAATGCGGGAGCACCTGCGTGCCAGCAGGGTCTTCGGCCCATACGAGACCATCGGCGCCATTTTCCACATAAGAACCGTTACGGTAAGTTTCAATCCAGCCTCGTAAATAACCAGCAACAACTCCACCCATTAAACGTTCTTCGGTAACACCTAGAACATCTTCTATTACCTTGTTAGTTGTATCCGACACATTAGCAACAAGAATATCCTCTTGCTCCACAAAAAAACAATTTTCAAATCTGATATCGCCGTCACCATATCCATACCCGAGAATAGTTCCTGCTTTTAGTGAAGAATCTGCATCGTAGGAAACATGCCCAGCATTATACGCATTAGCAATAGTAACGCCACCACCAATAAGGTCTGCGGCTTCTCCATAACCAACAAGCCCACCAACACTCGAGCCACCTTCTACGGCCCCCTTGTTGTAGACATTTTTGAAAAGAGCGTATTCGAAAGAAGTCGCTTTGCCTAATAAGCCTCCAACATACATCTGTCCGACAACTTTTCCGGCATTATAGCTTTGGTCAATTTCGAGATTGCCCCTACTCGCCCAACCAACAAATCCACCAACAGAACTCTTACCGAAAACATCCCCTGAATTATAGGATCTTATTATATAGACATCGTCTTCATATTTACTCCCAATGAATCCCCCCACACTGTGCAATCCATTTACCATAGACAGATTGTAACTGTTCGATATATACAGCGATCCCTTATGCCATGTTGCGCTTCCAATAAAGCCTCCTACGCCAGATTCACCCTCAACCAAGCCTGCGGCATAGGAATTCGTTATTTCCATTTGGTTATTCGAATAATCGTTTACAAAGCCAACAAAGGCGCCCACATTTTCTTTTCCCGCAAAATAAAAGTCTTCAAGACCGAGGTTTAATATTTGAAAGCCTGACGCATTTTCAAATAAGCCCACACTTTTGTCACCGTTGCCATTAAAATACAATCCATATATAACATGGTTGTTCCCATCAAACTTTCCCGAAAAATCCTTCATCGGAGCCCACGGGACAAAATCCTTTTGCGAATTCAATTCGCCTTCGGAATTTAGCACTGATTCATTCACCACGATATCCTGAGTCAGCTTTCCGCACACGTTCCCTTGAGGATCACCTTCACCTGAACCATTCACAATGTCTGCAAATCCATAAAGTTCGGCGGCATCTGAAATTTGATAACAACCATCCGACAAAGTTGGCATTTTTGAAGTAATAGTCGCCGCATTTGCAGACAAGGCTGTAAACAGAACTCCCGTAAAAATTGAAATCGTGAATTTCATAAAATCTCCTCTTTAATTCTGATTAGAAAGATACAATAATTGAAAGTTCAACTTTGCCTAAGCAGTTACAAGTAACTATATTTAGCGCCATGGAACAGGAATCCGTTAACCCGGCAATTGGCTCAATTCTCGACGAGCAAAAGCTAAAGAACATTGTCTATCCGGCAAAGCTCTTTAGAACGCGTTTGAACGAAGAATTTATGCGTGCGAACCGCACCCGCAAGCCGTTCCTGTATATCAAGATGTATTCGCACCAGTACGACTTCTTTGGTTGGGGCAGCCCGAACAAGACCGTCGAAAACACCTGGCGAATCAGCATTTTGACCATGTTTTCGCACTTGCGCTTTATCGATGTTTTGGGCTACCTTTCCGATGGTAGCGGTCTCGGCATTATCTTGCTGAATTCCGACCTCTCGGTGTTGGAATCGATTCGCAAAGAAATCTTGCACAAGTTGAACGACGCAGGCCTTATCCAGACGCTCCGCATCAACCCGAAGCGCCCGATTTTCGAAGCCTACCTCTACACGGGTTACCAGGAAAAAGACAACCTGGAACTGGCCGATAAAATCAAAGACTTTAACAGCGCAAACGGTCGATTCTTCTCGCTTAGCCGCTTGAACCTCGACCACATTTGGGAACACCCGCACACCATTCGCTACCGCCACATGGTCAAGCGTTTTGTCGACGTGACCTGCACTAGCATTGCGATTGTGCTCTGCTCTCCCCTGCTCCTGTTCTGCGCCGCCGCAGTCAAGATTAGCGACCCGAAGGGTCCTGTCATATTCAAGCAGACCCGCGTAGGCAAGAACGGCAAACTGTTCACCATGTACAAGTTCCGCAGTATGTACGTGGATGCCGAAGAACGCAAAAAAGAATTGATGGCCCAGAACGAAACGGGCGGCAAGACGTTCAAGATGAAGAACGACCCGCGTATCTATCCGTTCGGTCATGTGCTTCGCAAGTTCAGCCTCGACGAACTGCCACAGTTCTTCAACATTATCAAGGGCGACATGTCCATTGTGGGTCCGCGTCCGCCGATTCCGTCCGAGGTGGCGGAATACGAGCCCTGGCATCGCATGCGTTTGTCTGTAACGCCAGGTCTCACCTGCATTTGGCAGGTCAGCGGCCGCAGTAATATCAGCTTTGAAGGTCAGATGCGCCTCGACAACGACTACATCAAGCGCAACGGCAAGCTCAGTGACGATGTTTCGCTTATCCTCAAGACCTTCAAGGTCGTGTTCAAGGGCGAAGGCGCGTACTAGCCTGAAAACATTAAAATAGATCCTTCGATTCCGCCCAAAGGGCTACACTCAGGATGACACATACAGAAAAAACCCCGCTTATCGCGGGGTTTTAAAATTTTCAAACGATTTTAAAAACTATCGGTTGTTCAGGTAGTCAAGCACTTTCTGGGTCAGGTCGTTTTCTTTTTTCCAGAACACCACGGCGCCCGTTGCACGGTCGACCACCATGTCGTAGCCTTCCTGCAAGGCGATTTCGTTAATGGCCTTACGAATCAACTGAATGATCGGGCCACTCACCTTTTCGTTTTCAGAAATCAGTTCGCCCTTACGGCCATACACGCGGTCGATAAAGCTCTTGAGTTCCATGTCCTTCTTGTTGTACTCGGCTTCGAGCTCGCGCTTCTTTTCGTCGCTGAGCATAAGCACCTGTTTGTCGAGCTTTTCCTTAATGGCGGCAAGTTCCTTTTGCAGCAAGTTGCCCTGCTGTTCCCACTTTGCCACCTGACGGTCGTATTCTTCCTGAGCACGCTTGGTACCCTTGTAGCCGTCAAAAATCAGCTTGGAGTCCACATGCGCAATGCGCAAACCATCTTCGGCAAACGAGACGGCCGCAAACGCGAGAACCAAAACGATTAGCAGACGCTTAAGCATAGAGCCTCCTTAGAATCCTTGGCCGATAACAAAGTTGAACTGCATGTCGCCCACTTCGGTACGCTGCAAGCCACTATAGGTTTCACCCACATCTAACGGCCAAGCAAAGTCGAATCCGATAATACCGAGCATCGGCACAATCACGCGGAAACCGAAACCAATGTCTTTCTTGAGGCTCATCGGATCCCATTCGCTGAGCGGGTTCTTGGACGGCTTCGGAACCTTGGTACGCGGGTTATAGCGTTCACCGAACACGTTACCGGCATCAAAGAAGAACGGCAACAGGTAGAAGGTCTGCGGCACAAGGCCAAGCTGCAGTTCCACACCCGTGTACTGGTAGCTGCGGCCCAAGCGGCGGTAACCGATAGAACCCGAGCTGTAACCACGCATCATGCCTTCGTAGCCCATCACGCCACCCATGGTGTAAAGCGTGCGGTACTGCAACTGGTCACCAAAGATTACGCCATACTGGTTGGTAAGGGCAAGGGCCAAGCGGTCACGGAACAGCGGGAACCACCACTTGATTGTAAGTTCAGTCTTCACGAAGTTGAAGTCACTGAACAGCATGTCGTCTGCCCACTGAATGTCGAGCACGTAGCGAGAACCTTCGGTCGGGAACTGCGGCAGGTTCTTGTCATCACGGAGCAAGCGGAAGTTGATAGCAGATTCGATACCGGTGTAAACCACGTAGCTATCGTCAATGTTGTCACCCTGCTTGTTCATGAGCCAGCTGTAACCAATCTGACCGTAGAAGTAGTCATCGGGCCACTTAAGACGCTTACCCAGGTAAACACTTCCGCCGTAACGGGTAATGTCCGGGTCGTCGTAATCGCTCATGTTCCACCATGAATAGCTGAGGCTTGCGCCCAAGGTAATCGGCTTGTCCAAGAACCAGGGTTCCTGGAAGCTGATAGATGCACTCTTCTTATCGGCACCATATTCCACACTGAACGAGGCGGCCTGGCCGTCACCCATACAGCAGTTCGGAATAGAAACGCTTGCAGTACCCACGACACCGTCGCTTTCGCTGTAAGACACGCCCAAGCTGAACTGGCCGGTACCGGCTTCCTTTTCTTGTACGGTAAAGTCGAGGTCCACTTCTTGTTCGCCCACGACCTTAATGTCCGGAACGACAATGTCGAAGTAGTTGAGCTGCATGATTTCACGGAAACTACGTTCCAGCAAGGACTGGCGGTAGGTATCACCCGGATACAGGCGAACTTCGCGGCGAATCACCTTTTCGTTGGTCTTGGTGTTACCATGGATATGCACCTTGTGAATCTGGGCCGGAAGGCCTTCGGTCATCTTGTAAGACAGGTTCACAATCGAATCGTTTTCAAACGTACGGGTTTCTTCGTACTGGGCAAACAGGTAACCGTCTTCGCGGTATGCATCCAGAATGGCCTTGCGAGAAGCGTCATACTTGTACTGGTCGAACACTTCACCACTGTCGAGGCGGTAAGCGTAAGAAAGCATTCTGTCGTTCAGCACCTCGTTACCCGAGAAGTGCAGGCCACCCATGTAGTAGCGACGGCCTTCGTTCATGTGAATGTGAATCAGAATGGCGCTAGAAGTCTTAATGTTGTCGTACTTGTTCAAGGCCGGGAACATGTCTTCGATCATGTAGCGGACCATGAGCTTTTCTTGGTAAGTAGAGCGCTTCTTGATCTTGCGGAGCGAGTCAATTTTAGCGTTTTTCCACTTGCGGCCATCAACGATATCCAAGAATTCCTTGCGGGCACTTTCGTAGCGGATAATGTCGTTCAAGATTTTCCAAGCGTCTTCTTCGACCTTAACCTTGACCTTAGGTCTAGACACCCACGGCATTTCGCCCACGGCTCTGTGCTGGCGGAAGAAGTGCGTCACCTGCATGGTCGGCTTGCCGGCCATCTTGTAAAGCGGCGTAGCAGAGTCACCCAAAGCCAGGTTCATCTGATTATAAAGGACGTCGAGATTTTCGCCAAGCGGAACCATGCGACCCATATAGAACAGGCAGGTGGAGTCCGGCAAGTATTCGGCGCTGTATTCGGTAAGTTCTGCATCCAGGTAACCGAAATGACGGATGGCGTTCAACACCGTATCGCGGTCGGCTTCAAAAATGTTCTGCTTGAATTCACCGCCGCCCCACCACTGGTCGAGCTTGGTGAGCATATGTTCCATGATATCTTCGGCAGGCACATGGTCGTTGCCCTGAATATCGAACTGACGGACCTTGACCTTTTCGCCTTCGCGGACCAAGAAGGTCACCATATTCTTGTTTTCGTCGACCGGAGTTTCGCGGTAACCGACTTCGGCAAGCAGATAACCTTCGGTGCGGTAGTATTCCAAAATAGCCTGACGGTCGCGTTCCAGCTGGCTCTTGCTGTAAACCTGGCCCGGAATCATGCGGGTTTTGAGCTTCAAATCTTCTTCGGACACTTCGTCGCAGCCTTCGAATACGGCCGTATCAAGTGCCGGGAGTTCTTTAACCTTGAAAATGAGGTCGACATCGGTGCCATCGCCCACGTAATCAATCCAGGCGGTTACATCGTCAAAAAGGCCAGACTGGTAAAGAGAGGCCACCGAAGACTGGACCTTTTCGGTCAATGCCGTCGGAGAAAAACTTTGACCATCGCGAATACCGATACGACTAAGGACAGCGCGGTCGTCCATGTGGACGGTTCCTTCGACCTTGACCTTGTGAATCTTATTTTCGACCATATAACTTTCGGACATTTCAGACATGTCCAAAAGCTGGGCCTGAGCAAGCCCAACAAACATAGCAAGTAAAAACAGCCAACGGAAGCGCAGAATAAACCTACCTATAAACAAAATTCGGGACAAAAATACAAAAGTTAGGCGAGTTAGACCCGCCGCGGACTTCATTTTTTGCGATAAAATGCCGATTATTCGAACAAATCCCTAATAGAAACTCGACGCAGGCGTATCCGAAGCGGAATGGACTTGAT
Source organism: Fibrobacter sp. UWB10 (assembly GCF_900182935.1). Taxonomy (NCBI): domain Bacteria; kingdom Pseudomonadati; phylum Fibrobacterota; class Fibrobacteria; order Fibrobacterales; family Fibrobacteraceae; genus Fibrobacter; species Fibrobacter sp. UWB10. The sequence goes on from NZ_FXUE01000005.1 coordinate 164,038, forward strand.
ATACATTTTCCAATAGTCCACCTCTTCCCAAAAGATTTCGGCCGGAGCAAGCCCCAAAAGCGATAAAATTCGCTTTTTCTTTCGAATCCAGTGCTGCACGAAATTTCCGACAAATTTCTTTTTGTGCTTGCCGAAATTGCCGCCTGCGACACTGTCGCCCAGGATTTTCACACCATACTTTTCATTGGGTGTACAAAGCATTTTGGCGCGGTCGAGTTTAAAAATATGCCCTAAAACCCACATGAGGGCGCCCGCAAAATCGCGAAGTCCAAACTTTTCCAGGTTTGCCGAAATAAATTTGCGGTCCGATTCCGAGGAATGTTCAAGCAATATGTAGTAATCCAGCAGTTGCTTTAACCCCACGCCCGTGCCTAAAAAATGATGCTGAATATGCGCCAACTGCATGGCAAGCGCAAAGCGAATCGTAGGCACGTCAAAGCCTTCGGGCGTGCTTTCAGACTTCAGGATTTCTTTTTCTAAAAACGAAAGCAACCGACGGTGCGTAAACGGATTAAAATTCCCGGAAGACGGCCTAAAATGGACCTCTACCCCTACGCCACGGTCCTCTTTCAAATTGATATGATGGAACGATAATTGGACTTTCGGGTCGAATTCGAGCCCCACCTTTTGAAGCAGTTCCATAACGGCCTTTTTACCGCCTTCTACCCAAATGTCAATATCGCCAGCCTGGCGGGCATAAGGATTAGGGTAAAGCCTTGCATTGGCCGGGCCCTTGAGCACAGCCGACTTAGCCCCTTGTTCTTTGAAAAGCTGCGTGAGCCGAGCGGCCTCTTTGTTTAGCAAAACATTATGGCCTTTAACGGTTTCAGCCTCGCTTGCCCACTGGAATATTAGATCTAACGAAGGGCGCATGGCTTGGGGGAGCTTGGCAATCGCCCCGTAAGCAACACCTGCAAGCAACTGCCTTAACGCCTCGGCATGCACCAAATCCCATTGTTCGTCGGTTAATTTTTGGCCCCCGTTAAACACGGAATCTTCGGCACCTACCGCAATTCGCAGCAACTCGTACAAAGATTCTGTTTTCGAAAAAGCCATACGTTTGAAATATAGATATTCAGAAATAGCCAAAACGGCCCCAAAACGGCGCAAAATAGGTTAAAAAACGCAAAAAAACGGCATTTTTTGTGTTCACGCCCGAAAGTTTTTATATACATTCAGTGTATGACACCGCAAGCACTGAGATTATCCGAGATTACTATTTCGAATCTGCGTTCTATTCAGAGGCAGACGTTTCCGCTCAGTAGCTTTACCGCGCTCATTGGCTACAACAACGCCGGCAAAACGAATATCTTGATGGGTATTCGCTGGCTTTTGTCCAAATTTTCGCTCGACATTTCGTACTTTGACGACCCAAACCACCCTGTTGAAGTCATCGGCGTATTTGATGGCATTTCGGAACAGGTGCTAAACCGTTTGGGCGAAGAATACGCCGCCGAAGTACGCCCGTTCTTGCAGAACACTCCGCAAGGCCCTGGCCGCCTGCGCGTCAAAAAGGTGCAGCGCATTCCCAACGAAAACCCGGAAAGCCTTGAACTTTTCGTATTCGTGCCGAGCAATCACCGCAAGGGCGACAAGCGCGAATGGGTGCGTCCCAATGACGCGTTCAAGTTTGCATACCACCGCATGTTCCCGGAATCAATTGCCATTTGGGACTTTGAAGGGAACCAGGCGTTCACCAAGCTTTTGCATGAAATTTTCAAACCGCTCGAACGCCGATTCGGTAACGAAATCAACACGCTTTTGAACAAATTCGCCGACCTGCTTTCGCCGGACAGCGAAAACCGCGCCGCTGAAATCAGCATTTTTGACCGAGAAGTCAACGAGAAACTTTCGCCGCTGTTCCCGAGCGTTAAAGTGGAATTCGACATTCCCATGCCGACTCTTGAAACATTCCTCAAGAGCGCAAGTCTTAAAGTCATCGACGAAGATGACGGCTTTGAACGCGACATTAGCCGCATGGGCGAAGGTAGCAAGCGAGCCATTCAGATGGCACTGGTGCGTTACCTGGCAGACGTCAAGAAACACCACCACAACCATTACCTGAGCCGCACGCTGTTGCTCATTGATTCGCCGGAACTTTACCTGCACCCGCAGGCCGTAGAACTTGTGCGCGTGGCACTCAAGAATCTTTCGAACGAAGGCTACCAGGTGGTATTCGCTACCCACAGCGCCCAAATGGTGACTAGCGAAGACGTCAGCACCTCGCTCCTGATTCGTAAGAACAAAGAACGCGGCACCTTTATGCGTAAGCGAATGGAAGACGCCGTGCACCAGGTGGTACAAGACGCTCCGAGCCAGCTCCAAATGCTCTTTAGCCTTTCAAACAGTAACGAACTATTGTTTGCAGACTACGTGCTTTTGACCGAAGGCAAGACCGAATGGCGTGTGCTCCCGGCGCTCTTTGAACGCATTACCGGGCAGTCCTTTGCCCTCATTAAATGTGCGCTAGTTCGCCAGGGCGGCGTGAGCAACACCCGCAAGAGCATGCAAGTGCTCGACGCCATGGACATGCCTGTGCGCGCCATTGTGGACTTGGATTATGCGTTTACCACCGCGACCCGCGACGGATTCTTAGAGCCCAACGATCCCGACATCAAGTACTGCCGCGACCTGTTCCGCGAACTCGCCTTCCATAACCATTTGCGCCTGGTGAACGGACTCCCCGTCAACAAGCACAGCAACATTAGTGCTTCTACCGCCTACGCCATGATGGCAGAAATGGAAGAAGCGCAACACCCCATTCGTAGCATTCATGCCAAGCTCCGCAACCAAGGCATTTGGGTGTGGACGCGTGGCGCCATCGAAGAGCACTTGGGTCTCGAAGCTAAGAATGAACAGGCATGGAGCAAGTTCATTGAACGCAGCAAGTCTCCGGACTTTATAAAAACACTCCCCGATTACGCAGGAATCGAGGAGTTATGCCGCTGGATTATTGAAGGCAGCCACGGGAACTAGTAAGTTCCGAGCAGGCTACGTACCTTCTCCATCATAATTTTAGATTTAGCGCGAGCCTTTTCCTTACCGTAGGCAAGAATCTTGTCGATTTCTTCGGTATGGCTGAGCAGGTAGAAGTACTTTTCGCGAGCAGGGCCGAGGTGTTCTTCGAGTACGTTCTGGAGTTCCTGCTTGGCGTGGCCCCAGCCCATGCCACCAGCGCGGTAGCGGGCAGCCAGAGCTTCGGTCTGTTCCGGCGTTGCAAAAAGCTTGTACAGCTTGAACACGTTGCAAGTGTCCGGATCCTTGGGTTCTTCAATGCCCTGAGAGTTCGTCACAATCTTGCCGATTTTCTTTTTGAGAGCCTTGCTTTCGAGGAAGATGTCGATGACGTTGTCGTAAGATTTACTCATCTTGCGGCCGTCGAGACCCGGAATGATACCGGTGGTTTCCTGGAACACGGGTTCCGGAATGGTGAACACGTCTTCGCCAAAATGCTTGTTGAACTTGATGGCGATATCGCGAGCAAATTCCACGTGCTGCTTCTGGTCTTTACCAACCGGCACGATGTCTGCGCTGAACATGAGGATGTCGGCATCCATGAGGCACGGGTAGCAATAGAGGCCCATGTTCACATTTGCATCCGGATCTTCGCCAGCGGCTTCGTTCTTCGCGACCTTATCCTTGTAGGCATGGGCACGGTTCATGAATCCCTTTGGCGTAAAGCAGCTCAAAGCCCAGCTCAGTTCGAAAATTTCAGGAATGTCGCTCTGCTTGTAGAACAGGCCTTCTTCCGGGTTCAGGCCAAGAGCAAGCCAGGTAGCCGCAATCTTGTAGATATTTGCGCGCATTTCGGCGCCGTTCTGCACCGTTGTCAGGGCATGATAGTCAGCAATAAAGTAGACCGTATCGTAGGTCTTCGAAAGTTCGAGAGCCGGGCGAATGGCGCCCAGGTAGTTACCCAAGTGAGGTGTGCCGGTGGGCTTGATGCCCGTAAGAGAAATTTTTTTCATGGCGCAAATATAGGTTTATTGTTTATTGTCTTTTAAAAGCTTGTCGAAATACACAATCGTCTTTTCGAGGCCCTGGCGCAGAGGAATCGTCGGTTCCCAGCCGAGAGCAGACTTTGCAAGTTCAATGTTCGGGCGGCGCATCTTGGGGTCGTCACCCGGGAGCGGCTTGTACACGATTTTGCTCTTGGAGCTCGTGAGTTCAAGAACTTCTTTGGCAAGTTCGAGCATCGTGAATTCGCCGGGGTTTCCAATGTTGACCGGGCCAATAATCTTGTCCTGGTTCATCATGCGGATAAAGCCTTCAATCAAGTCGTCTACATAGCAGAAACTACGAGTCTGGCTTCCATCACCGTAAATGGTGATGTCTTCGCCCTTGAGAGCCTGCACGATAAAGTTACTGACCACGCGGCCATCGTTCATGAGCATGCGCGGGCCGTAGGTGTTAAAGATTCGTACAATGCGAATGTCCACATTGTTCTGGCGGTGGTAATCCATGAACAAGGTTTCAGCAACGCGCTTGCCTTCGTCGTAGCAGCTGCGAATGCCAATCGGGTTCACGTTTCCCCAGTAGTCTTCGGTCTGCGGGTGCACGGCCGGATCGCCGTAAACTTCGCTTGTGCTCGCCTGAAGGATACGAGCCTTCACGCGCTTTGCCATGCCGAGCATGTTGATTGCACCCATCACGCTTGTCTTGATGGTCTTTACCGGATTAAACTGGTAATGAATGGGGCTTGCGGGGCATGCCAAGTTAAAAATGCGGTCCACTTCCAACAGAATCGGTTCTGTCACGTCGTGGCGGATCAGTTCAAAGCGATGATTGTCGCGCAAGTGGTCGACATTCATCAAACGACCTGTAAAGTAGTTGTCAAGGCAAATGACTTCGTGACCGTCATTCAGCAGACGTTCACACAAGTGACTTCCTAAAAACCCAGCCCCACCAGTTACTAAACAGCGCATATTAAGCTCCAATTATATGAGCATAATATAGCTATTTAACGACTTGGTTCTTACCGTGTTTCTTGCCCCAATAGAGTTTTTCGTCGGCCTGACGGATATATTCCTCGTAGTCCGCAATATTTTCGCCTGTACTAAGGCCAATCGTTGCCGTAATAGAAACCTTAGAATTCTTGTAATAAACCACCTGTTCCGCAAGTTTAGCGCGGAAGTTGCTCAAAAGTTCTAGAGCATGGGAGTTATCCATCTGAGGCAGGTACAACACAAATTCTTCACCTCCCCAACGAACTGCCACGCCATTTTGAGGAAGACAACTTTCAATACACTTGCTCACCGCAGCCAAGACCTTATCGCCCGTTTCATGGCCATAGGTGTCGTTAATTTTCTTGAAGTCATCCACATCCAACATAGCCACTGAGTAAGAGGTTTCTTTTTCCTCTTTGCTACGCTTCATGATGCCTTCAAAGAATCGGCGGTTATAGAGTCCGGTCAGCATGTCATGATTGATGTTATAGTCCAGCTTTTCACGAGTGGTTTTAAGTTCTATCAAGTAAAGGTTTGACAAATAGAACAGTGTAAACAACGTAATGATCAAGTTCATGACTTTCACAAAAGAGCTGTGAAGCAGTACCAAATCCATCAGTTCCGGGTAAAGGGAATAATTAAAAACGGAAATCATGCTAATTGCAACCGCAAACATAGCTCCAATAAGCTGATATATGTGTTTTTTCCTGTTGGAATAAGGCAGCATAAAGAAAATTACCGCCACCATGCCAATGACAAAAGTCAAGGTACCAAAATGACCGCCAGAAATCAACTCCGTCATGGCAGAGAAAAAGATAATTTCGAAATAGGCAAAAGAAATCCTGAAATTTTCATTCTTGAAAATCGTAAGAATTGAAATGTACAATACAGAGCTAAAGCAGTTTAGAACCACCAGCGGGAAAAGCCCAAACTTCCAAAACAGGAACACGTTAAAAACGTGAACGCACAGACACATAATCAAGAAGATTACGGTCCTATGCTTCGAGAGCGTATTGATAAGATTTTTCGGCATTTGTTTTTCCCCTTCTTACTTGAGAAAACTTATTCTTCTTCTGAGTCCCGCGAGTCATCGCCGTAAGCAGAAGTCGCTGTCCCGTTCAACGCTACTAGCCGTATTCCTCGCAGAGTCAAGAACGGATCGTATTTATCAATCAGGGATGTTCTGCGAGCAATGGTTTTCCCCCAACCACCGGTCGCATACACGGGCATGTCGTCGCAGCCCATTTCCGTTTTGATTTTTCCGATCAGGAACTCCAACTGAGCAAGGAATCCGTACAGAAGACCTGCACGGATTGCGTCATCGGTATTGTCCGCCACCACAGCCTCGGGCCATTCAATCGTCACGGGCAAAAGGCGTGCGGCCTTTTCCGTCAAGGCATCCAAGCTTGCGTTAATGCCGGGAATAATCACGCCACCAGCAAAGGCGCCATCCTTCATGACGTCAAAAGTGGTCGCGGTCCCCATATCCACGACAATTGCATTCTTGAAGCCAGCCTCGCGCATGGCAACCACATTGCACAAACGGTCGGCACCAGCCATAGACGGGTTCTGGTAATTAATCTGCAAACCCATGCAGTTTTTGGAATTCACCACCTGCACGCGTTTTTTTAGCAAAGAATCTAAAGCCTTAATCCAGGGGCGTTCCAAAGCGGGCACCACGGTAGAAAGTCCCACGTGGGTAATCTCTTCGGACTTAATCTTGGAGAACCTCAACAGGCCGCCCACTTTATTCATCACTTCATCAGAGGTCGTTTCCTTGCGGGTAGTCAAACGCCAATAATCAACAACCTTGGTATCCTTAAAAATGCCAATCACCGTGTGGGAGTTACCCACATCGACCACAAAGGAAATCGTATTCTTCTTTTCAGCAGTCTTTTTCATCTGTAAAATTGTCTTTTCCTTAAAAGATATAATTTTTTTTCAAATCTCGAGGATTTCTATATATGTATGCATGACCAATTTATGGTATACGCTTTTGCTCGTTCTGACCGCCGCCATCTGGGGGTCGGGCTTTGTAGCCCAGATTGAGGGCAACGCCTTCGGGCCGTTCACCTTTTCGTGCATTCGTTGCTTTATCGCAGCCGGATTTTTAGCCCTAATTTTCAAAATTCTTGACATTTTCGGCAAAAGTCCGCGCAGGCCCCACAACCGCGAAGAGCGGCTTTTGCACTGGAAAGCCGGATTCTTTTGCGGGCTCGCCCTCTGTACCGCCATGAACTTGCAACAGCTGGGAATGTTTCTTGGCACCTCGGCCGGAAAATCGGGATTTTTGACAGCCTGCTACATTGTCCTTGTGCCCATCGTCAGCTTATTCATAGGCAAGAAGACTTCAATCAAGACTTGGCTATGCGTTGTCATCACGACCTTCGGGCTATACCTGCTATGCATCAAGGACGGTTTTTCGCTGGAACTTTCGGACGGAGTTTCGCTGTTGTGCGCCCTCGCCTTTTCAATCCACATTCTGGTCATCGACAAGTTCGTGAACCAGGTCGACCCGATTCGCGTTTCAGCAATCCAATTCTTGACCATCGGCATTTTGACAGCACCGCTAATGATTGTTTTCGATATGAAATTCCCGGCCATGGACTTTAGCACCGCGGCCGCCGCATTCATCAACCCAAGAGCGGTTGCAGGACTTTGCTTTGCAGCATTCTGTTCTAGCGGAATTGCCTACACATTGCAGATTGTCGCTCAAGATAAAGTAAAACCCACCATAGCTTCGCTTACGATGAGTTTAGAATCGGTATTTGCTGTACTTGCGGGCTGGGCAATTCTCGGGGAACAACTTTCGGCCCGCGAAATTTGCGGATGCGCCATCATGATGGTCGCTATCGTTTTCGCACAAATTAAGCGCTAGTTTTTGGCTTTCTTTTTAGCAGGCGTTTTTCTCGCGAACATATTTTTGGGCGAAAATCTTTTCTTGCGGCTAGCTTCACGCTGTTTTTTCAAAACCAGCAATCCGCCCACAACCAGCACGATTCCCACCAAAAGCGAAAGCAGCGCACTGCGAGTAAGGCCCGCGACAATGTAGCAGACAAAGCTGATTGCCGCCACACACAAGGCATAAGGCAGCTGCGTATTCACATGGCTCACATGATCACATTCGGCGCCAGCGCTCGCCATAATTGTCGTATCCGAAATAGGCGAAATATGGTCACCGCAAACGGCACCTGCCATACAAGCAGAAATCGAAATAATCATGAGACTGGGGTCGACACTAGAGAATGCGGCCACCACAATCGGAATCAAAATGCCAAACGTGCCCCAAGACGTTCCTGTGGAGAACGCAAGACCAATGGCCACCAAGAATATAATAGCCGGCATAAAGTTCATGAGAGCAGTCGCACTACCCGTAACAATTCCTGCCACATAGTCCTTTGCGCCAAGCGTATCGGTAACACCCTTCAGGCTCCAAGCAAGCACAAGAATAATGATTGCAGGGACCATCGCCTTAAAGCCTTCGGGCAAACATTCCAAACACTTGTTGATTTTCAAGACACGGCGACCCATGTACCAAATCACCGTTACAAAGAATGCGGCAAAGCTACCAAGCACCAGTCCAACCGAGGCATCGCTTGCGCCAAAGGCGTCTACAAAGCCCTTGTGAGCCTCTCCACTCGAAAAGAATCCGCCCGTATAAACCAAGCCCGTCACACAGAGGATAATCAGCACCACAATCGGGAAAATCAAGTCAAGCACCGTACCTTTAGCTTGATCAATATTCAGTTCTTCCATCTTGGCGCTAATCATATCGGCAGCCGATTCGCACCTTCTCATCGGTCCAAAATCAACCTTCAAAAGAACGAGAGCAAAAAGCGCCACAATAGTCAGCAAGGCATAAAAATTGAACGGAATCGCCTTCACAAAAAGACCCAGGCCATCTTCACCTTCGACAAAGCCAGTCACTGCCGCCGCCCAAGAACTCACCGGCGCGATAATACAAATCGGAGCTGCCGTCGCATCGATCAAGTAGGCCAGTTTTTCATGGCTGATTTTAAATTTATCTGTAACCGGGCGCATGACGCTACCCACTGTAAGGCAATTGAAGTAATCGTCTACGAAAATCAAAATGCCAAGAACAATCGTCGCTATTTGCGCACCGACCTTGGTTTTGATATGCAGCCTGGCCCAGTTTCCAAACGCCGCCGCTGCCCCCGACTTATTCATTAAGGCAACCATTGCGCCAAGCATTACCAAGAAAAACAGAATACCCACATTCCACGGGTCTGACACCTGTTTGACCATCCCGTTTTTGAACACAGCTTCCAAAAAGCCCGGGAAACTCCCCTGACTAATGAAAAGCCCGCCGATAAGGACGCCGACAAATAAAGAGGAATAAGCCTCTTTGGTAATGAGAGCCAGGATAATAGCCACAATGGAGGGGACTAAAGCCCAAAAAGTTCCATGAAAAAAGGATACCGCTTCTACAGCCTGCTGTTCCATAATCTAATTCCTTACATGAACACCTTAATTATAGCAAATCCTAAAAAAACGGCGAGTGCCACGCCCTGTTGACAAAAATTAACGTAAAAAATCGGAACAAAACATTCCACTTTCCAAAAATAAATATATTTTATTTACACATTTACGAGTGCAGAATTCACTACACTCTAATTGGGATTGGATGTATGAAGAAATATAAATACTTGTTGCCAGTGGCAATTATTGCCACCGGTTTTTGGGCATGCGGCGATGAGAACACGACCGCTACCGATTGTACCACAGAGCAATGCCTCATTGACAAATATGGCGAATTTAACGCAGATTCGGCAAATTTGGCCAATCAGCAGACTCACAACGCAGATTCAGGCCTTGGAATCAGCGATGGACCGAACGTGATCGGTACACCGACAGATTCTTCGGGGAACGTCAACCAAGAACCCATTGTGACGCCGCAAGATTCAAACCAAACAGGCGACCCTGCAGGCGCACAAAACGACTCAATTCCAAATAATTCTTACACATCTTCAAGTTCTTTGACCTCAGAACCCGTTGTCGGATCTTCGAGCAGCGGACACCATCATCACACTTCTAGCAGCTCCGTCGGCGACGTAAAACCCGCCGAATCCAGTTCCAGCGAAGAAGTAATTATTCCGCCGACACCCGAGAACAACTTCGTGGAAGACCACCGCAGCGAATGCCAGATCGGCAATATCCCATCTAGCGTAAACAACGCAAAACTCCCGGACCCGTTCATGGGTCTTGACGGCAAGCGCATTTCCTCGAAGGACGATTGGAAGTGCCGTCGCGAAGAAATCGGCGCCATGTACGAAAAACTCATGTTCGGTACAAAGCCGCGCAATCCCGAAAAGGTCGAAGGTTCTTACTCCGGCGGAAAGCTCACTATCAAGGTGACAGACAAGGGCAAATCCGGCAGTTTCTCCGTGAAAATCAGCAACGCGGGCACCAAGGACAAGCCGAAGCCGGCCATGATCGGTTTTGGCGGTGGCATGATGGGCGGTTGCGGAAGCCTCGGCAACGCAACGAACGGTCTCGACATCGCCCAGATTACATTCAACCCGGATGACGTCGCCCCAGAAAGCGGTGGTGGCATGTTCTTCCAGCTTTATAACCAGGGCCAAGGCACCATCATCGCATGGGCATGGGGTGTAAGCCGCATTATCGACGCTCTCGAAAAGACTCCGGAAGCGGGTATCGACGTGCATCACCTCGCCATGACGGGTTGCTCTCGTTGGGGCAAGGGAACTCTTGCCGTGGGTGCATTCGATGAACGTATCGCCCTTACTATTCCGCAAGAATCCGGTTCCGGTGGCGCATCGCTTTGGCGTGTGGGCGCTCAGGTCAACAAGCAGAAGGGCAAGCAGTTTGTGCAGGGTTTGAGCAGTGCCGGTACTGAAGGCCGCTGGATGATTTCTAGCTTTAAGAACTACGATGGCAAGGAAAACACGCTCCCGTTCGACCAGCACATGTTGGTGGCCATGGTGGCTCCGCGCGCCCTCCTCATCCTCGACAACGCTGGTCAGGAATGGCTGGGTGAAGTTCCGTCGAACTACTGCGGACAAGCTTCCAAGGAGGTCTATGACGCACTCGGCGTGACAGAGAACTACACCTACAGCCAGGAAGGCGGCCACGCGCACTGCTCGCTCCCGAACGGACAGTTCGACGAAGTCAAGGACTTTATGAACAAGTTCCTGCTCGGCAAGGACGCCAAGACGGGTAAGATTGATTATTCCAAGAATACGCAGACAATCAACTTCAAGAAGTCCGAATGGATTGACTGGGATACACCGACTTTAAATTAACTCCTCGAGAAATCCAGACACCTCAAAGACCTCCGACGCTAGTCGGGGGCCTTTTTTGCATATCTTTTTTGCATATTTTTATGCGTTTTGCCCTATTGAGCCTTGACAAAGCCCCTAAAATTTTCTCTATTTGGAGGCACATTTTTAAGTTTAACCCTTAACGGAGAAACAACATGCCTTGCGGAAAGAAAAGAAAGCGCAGGAAGATTGCGACTCACAAGCGTAAGAAGCGCCGTCGTCGTGACCGTCACAAAAAGAAACTTCGCTAATATCCGTTAGCATTCTATTGTGATTTCCTGTTAAAGACGGAGTGTAAAAGCTCCGTTTTTTAATTTTTTTTGTTTTACGGGCTTGCCCAAAGGAATCAAAAAATGATTGATCGCAACAAGCACTTCCTCCGCCTCATGGACTGGAGCGAAGAAAAAATCCTGGAAACTATCGAAATCGCTTCTCGCCTGAAGGCAGAAGTCCACGCCGGCAAGGTATCTGACCGCCTGCACGGCCAGAACATCGCCATGTTCTTCGAAAAGCCCTCGCTGCGAACTATCACGACTTTCCAGGTGGGCATGAACCAGCTCGGCGGCCACGCCGTGTTGCTCGCCCCGGATTCCATTGGCCTTGGCAAGCGCGAAAGCGTCAAGGACGTCGCCCGCTGCCTTAGCCGCTGGGTGAACGCCATCGTGGTCCGCTGCTTTAAGCAGGACTTGGTGGAACAGCTCGCCGAATACGGTAGCGTGCCGGTCGTGAATGCATTGACCGACGACTATCACCCGTGCCAGGCAATCGCTTTTGCCCAGATGATTTGCGAAAACCTCGGCGGTTTCAAGAACGCCGATGGTAAGCCGAAGACCGTCGCCTTCATCGGTGACGGCAACAATGTGGCCAACTCCTTCCTCGCCCTCGCCTCCAAGGTGGGTATGAACTTCACGCTCGCCTGCCCGAAGGGCTTTGAACAGCCCGCCAAGGTGGTCGAAGAAGCTCAAGAAGGCCTGAAGAAGCACGGTTGCCAGTACCGCGTATTCCACGATCCGAAGGAAGCCGTCAAGGACGCCGACATTCTTTATAGCGACGTGTGGGTTTCTATGGGTCAGGAAGGCGAAAAGGCTACGAAGCAGTCTCACTTCTTGCCGTTCCAGATCAACGACGAACTCTTGAAGCTCGCTCCGGCTCACTGCAAGGTCAGCCACTGCTTGCCGGCTCACCGCGGCGAAGAAATCACGGACTCCGTGATGGACAACCTCGACGTGAACATGAGCTTTGAAGAAGCGGAGAATAGACTTCACGCACATAAAGCTGTATTATGGCAAGTGATGGAACCTTTTGCTAAATAAACTTCGCGATACTTCGTTGCGCTCGCACCTCACGTACGAATTTGTACGCTACGGGCGAGCGACGCCTCGTCTCACTCGTTTCTTTAACAAAATGTGATTTATATTTTTTATTTTGGAAAAAAAGCTCGGCGGTGCCGGGCTTTTTTGTTAAGGTGTTTTTGAAATTTTATTAGATGTAGTCTGGAATTACGCCGGTTCGTTGAATTTCTTTGCAATAGGCTTTCATATCCGCCACAGTTTCAGAGAAATAGCGATCTATATTCCCCGCCGAGACTTCTTCCGAAACATATTGGGTAACCATTCTACCATCGCATTCCACGTTCGTTTCTAGGCCTGTCGCAGCACCAAGGTCAAGAGTTTCAGCCTTGACCTCGGCACAAAACTCATCAATTTCGGCCTGAGAAACCGTATTTTCGAAAACATATTCAGTCGTGACCAGAAGAATTCCGTTCTTATATTCCAAAGAAAAATACATCGTGCCCGAGTCCGGTTGCACCGCAGCAAATTGGAAGTAGTCACTCAAATCCTTCGTGACACTGCAAGTCGCTCCTGTATCAGACGTTTCCGACAGATAAGCATTCATCGTTTTACAAACGTCTTCTGCAGATTTCAAAGCGTCATCAAAGCCCATTTCGGCATCCTCGACTTCGTGAATCGTCATGGAATGGTCTTCGCATGTTACGGTCGCATTCTTCGTGAGAGCATCTTGTTTGTTCACCTCACACAGCGCCTCAATCTTTGTCGCCGGTACAGATGCATCGTATACGGTCACGTAATCAATTTCCGCCTGGCCACCTGCAATTGTTGTCGTAACCGTCGACAATGAACTGCCATCATCTATTTTCATGACAAAGGAATTTGCGGAAGTTTTTTCTACAGAACAAGGAACATCGGCAGAAGCATTCGAATTGCCAGCATCATTATTCACAGCCGCATTATTTTCAGCAGCATTATTATTTGCCTCACCAGACTGATCCGTATTATTCACCTGGGGTCGATCCTCGTCTTTCGGCGAAGTAGAACTTTCAGAATCGCAAGCGGTAAAGACGAAAGCCGCCATTGCGGCGGACAGGAATAGTTTTTTGAGCATATAACCCCTTTTTAGAATAAAACGTTTACCTTCTTAATATAACATATAATTGTTCAAAAAGTACGGATAGTTCATCGCCTGGGCTTCTGTAAGCCGGCCTAAAGTCAGGCACTTTTCATGCATTTACGCAATTGTATAAATCTTTTTACAAACAATTTATTAGTACAACATTATCCACATTAAATCTCATTCCATTTGCACAGCACACATTTCACGAATTACGTTGTACCAATAACAGCAAACAAATTATAATTTTTATTCTTTCCATACAATTCTTTTGTTTGTAAAAACTTAATTAGATTTTTCATACAAAAGAGTAATTTTTATGATAAATGCATCACTGCAATTTTTAGCAGCACAGTTAAACCAGTACCTACGACGAAAGGCACAAACACAAGAAGATATCGTTGTTGTGTCGAGAATAATGGATAATGACGGCCGCGAATCGGAACATACAACCAACAAGCTCGTACTGTTTTTAACGAATGTCGAAAAAGATACGATGGCACACACCAATTCGAAGCCGGAATACGATGGCTTTCGTAACATTGTGCGTTCAAAGCCCGTTTTCTTAAACCTGCACGTTGTTCTCGCAGCAAACTTCAAGCCAAAGCTTTACGAAGAATCGCTCAAATACTTGTCTAAGGCGGTCGGATTTTTTCAGGACCACAGCATTTTTGACCGCACAACATCTCCTGACCTAACCAATGGTCTCGAAAAGGTAATCATCGACGTAGAAAACCTGGACCTTCAGGAATTATGCAATTTGTGGAGTGTTACAGGCTGTAAATATGTACCCTCTGTCGTATACAAGGTTCGCACTGTTGCGCTCGGAAGCGGCTACTCTTATTACCGTCCATACGTCATTCACGTTCCAGACGATGCCGCTATCGGAGCCTTCTAATGAATTACGGAATATGGGCAGACATTTTAGTAAGCCACGAGTACTTTTGTGGAAAGTACAGCGATTTCACTTTTGTTCCGGAGCTGGATTCTGAAACGACGATTCGCCGCGAAGGGTTCCTGATTCAAGAAGCAATCGGAGGCATTCGCCTGATTGCCCCTGAAGAAGCATTCGCAAGCAAAATTGAACTCGTTTTTTGGGTATATCCGACGGATCGCAACGTTTGGAGTGCGACCGACTTCGAAAACATTCCCGAAGACAGCATCGCCTTCGCCAAAATAAGCCAAGGTTCTTTGCAATGGGAATCTTGCACCAAGGATAAGATTCCCGAAAACATGCAAGTTCCAAAGCCCCTGTTCGGTATCGCTATAAGCAACCAGAACAACGTTGACAACAGCAGGGTCACCATACCGCTCAAGACAAAGCACCTAAAATGGCGTTACAACATTTCCGGGCTATCCGTAAACAGGCCCGTGGAAATTGTAGGCTACAAGCCCAATACAGACGCCCCTTCTTTTGACATTGTCGAAGAGCACGCCGACACAATTGTCTTTATGTCGCAACAAGACATTCCCCTGCGTTACGGAGCCCCACCGCTTTTCCAATTGCGCGAAAAGAATTCTTCAAAGGCAATTATAAAATGCCTGCCGAACATGGACGCAAGATCCATCGCAACCGTTTGCCTCGATAAAAATAGGCGCGAAATTGTAGCAGAATCATTTATTAACACATAACCCCATAGGAGATAAAAACAAAATGTCTGCATCCTATAAAACCCCCGGCGTCTATCTTGTCGAAAAAGACGCCTTCCCCAGTTCCGTAGTGGAAGTTGCCACGGCAATTCCCATGTTTATCGGCTACACCGAAAAGGCCGAATACAAGGGTCAGTCCGTATTCAACAAGCCATTCCGAATTTCATCTTTCGCAGAATACAGAGCTGTATTTGGCGAAAGCGCCCTTATGCGCTTTACGCTCGAAGACGGCAAGGTAACGCCGCCCAAGGTACGTTTCCGCCTGTTTGATGCAATCCGCATGTTCTACCAGAATGGCGGCGCCTCTTGCTACATTATGTCGGTAGGCCCCTATGGTGAAGAAATTTCGGAAAAGGCCTTGACCGAGGCAATTGTCCCGTTCGAAAAGGAACAGGAACCCACCTTGGTCGTGATTCCTGAAGCGGTTTCGCTCGAATCGGCAGACGCATGCGCCAACGTTCAGAACGCCATGCTCGCCCACTGCGCCAAAATGAAGAACCGTTTTGCCATTCTCGACGTTTATGACGGCTACAAGGAACCGCGCGAATGCATTTCGGACTTCCGCGAAAAGGTCACGAACTTCTTGAATTACGGTGCCGTTTACTATCCGTGGCTCAACACGAGCGTGGTTCAGTCGAACGAAGTGACTTTTGCCAACGTTGAAAACGTAGACGCTTTGGCCAAGATGCTTACGGACGCCGTGCCCGCAGAACCCGCCACGAAGGCAGAACAGATTAAGGCCGAAATCGACAAGATGGCTGCCGCCGACGTCAAGGACGAAGCTGCCGTGCAGACCATTCACCGCACGCTCTCGGTCATTTGTCCGAATTACGCCACCATTATGGACCTGGTTCGCGAACAGCTGAACCTGATGCCGCCTACTGGCGCAATCGCTGGTATTTACACGATGGTCGACAACTCCATCGGCGTTTGGAAGGCTCCGGCAAACGTTGGCGTGAATGGCGTGATTTCTCCGGCAATCAACCTCACCAACGAAGAACAGGAAGACTTGAACGTTCCTATTAACGGTAAGGCCGTTAACGCTATCCGCACCTTCGTGGGCGACGGCAACAAGGTTTGGGGCGCACGCACGCTCGACGGCAACAGCCTCGATTGGCGCTATGTAAACGTTCGCCGCACCATGATTATGCTCGAAGAATCCATCAAGCTCGCATCCAAGGCATTCGTGTTCGAACCGAACACCGCAAACACTTGGGTCACCATGAAGGGCATGATTAACAACTTCTTGACAAGCATCTGGAAGCGTGGCGGCCTTGCAGGCTCTAGCCCGGCAGACGCATTCGAAGTGTACGTTGGCCTCGGCGAAACCATGACGCCCGAAGATATTCTCGAAGGTATCTTGCGCATTACGGTCAAGGTCGCTTTGATCCGCCCGGCTGAATTCATCGAAATCACATTCCAGCAACAGCAGCAAAAGTCCTAATAGGAGGTAAACAAAATGGCAGAAGATGGATCTACTCAATCCGCAAGCATATGGCCCATGCCCAAATTCCACTTCCAGGTAAAGTGGGGCGACCAGGAAATGTCTTTCCAGGAAGTCACGGGTCTCGATGCTCAGTCCGAAGAAATCAAGTACCGTACCGGCGATAGCCCGATTTATTCCGTTATCAAGATGCCCGGCCTGATCAAGTACAGCAATGTTACTATGAAGAAGGGCATTTTCAAGGGCGACAATAAGTTCTGGGATTGGTTCAGCCAGATTAAGATGAATACGATCAAGAGGATCGATATTACAATTAGCCTGCTGGACGAAGAAAATAACCCGGCTATGACTTGGACACTCAAGAACGCTTGGCCCACCAAGATTTCTGGTTATGAACTCAAGGCCGAAGGCAATGAAGTTGCTGTCGAAAGCATCGAAATTGTCCACGAAGGCATGACGATTACTAACGGCTAAGAAACCCCATGGCAGATAAAGTCGAATGGCCGCTTCCTGTTGTGTTCCACTTTTCCGTAAAGCTGGGCAATTCAAAAGTTGCATTCAGCGAGGTATCCGGATTGGAAACCTCTATCGAGACAAAGGAAGTCCACAGCGGGGGCGACAATTCGACTGTCTACCATTTACCTCAAAAAGTAAAGTTTTCCGATTTAGTCCTAAAACGTGCCGTACTTTGCGAAAGCGACCCGCTTTACAGATGGTGCACAAGCAGCATGAATTCCATGACGAACGCATTCAGGGTTACACCCAAATCAATCGAAGTAACTCTGTTAGACGAAAAAAACACACCCTTAGCAACATGGACATTCAATGGTGCGTACCCTGTAAAATGGTCGTTCAGCACGCTTAACGCCATGAAGGGTGAAATCATGATAGAAACCTTGACGATGAAATACTGGAACGTGAAAAGGACTCTTTAAAATGTCATTGGAAATCAAGAACCTCAGTATCAATGTCAGAATTGAAACGGACGAAAGCCTTCAAAAAGCGCCCGCATCTCTTAAGGAAGATGTTTTAAAGGAATGCAAACGTTTAATTGAAGATTCCATGCGTCAGAATCAGGAGCGATAGTAATGGACGGCCAAAATAAGATGACATTCGAAGCTTTTCGTGAACACGACGGGCAGCTTTCGGCAATTAGCGATCGAAAGCCATTTACCGTTATGTTAAACCCAGACAGTCTGTCATTTTCAGCCTCAATCAACTACAGTAGTTATCGGGACACGGCTTACAGTGTTTACTCATCTCAATCTGCGCCTACCATTTCTATTCCGACAATTTATTTCGATACGACAGGAGTTGTTCCCAAAGAAGAATGGCCTCAAGGCTGTTCCACCATCAAGCAGATGGTAACTAAATTAAAAAAAGTCGTTTACGATTTTGATGGGGAGTCCCACCAGCCGCCCGTCGTAAAATTAACCTGGGGCGACTACACCTATACTGTACGAGTTACAAAATTCGACGTCAAGTACACCCTATTCAACGTAACCGGCGAACCCGTTCGAGCTGAAGTATCTATTGGAGCTAAATATTTTTATCTCGATTGGAAAAATACAGAAAAAAAATCTCCGGACTTAACGCACCTTGTAGAAGTTAAAGCTGGCGACACGCTCCCGCTCATGTGCAACCGAGTCTACAACGATTCTTCGTACTACCTTCAAATTGCACGAATCAACGGACTCACCAATTTCAGAAATTTAAAACCTGGAACCATGTTGGAATTTCCACCAATTAGGGATTAATATATGCCAGAATCACCATTGAAAAATACCGGCGGAGTTGTTGAATGCGTTTTATTTTGCAAGGGCAAAGCATTGCCATCGACCGCGCAAATTGTTACGGCCGACGTGGATTACCGAATCAACAGTATTCCTAAAGCGACCATCACCATTGCTGACGGTGACATGCCTACCGGCAAATTCAACCTGTGCGAGGGAGACCAATTAAAGCCCGGCGAAGAAATAGAACTGAAAGCAGGCTACTCAACAGATCTTAATTCCATTTTTAAGGGCGTAATCACACGTCTTGGAATTTCGGTATCAGAAGACGGCAAGAGTTGCACCAAAATAGAGTGTCGACACAAAGCCATCGCTCTCACCGAATCGAGACATAACGCCAACTACCAAAATAAAAGCGACGATGACATTATCAGCGCCTTAGCTTCAAAATGCGGAGTCAATTCTTCTATTGGCGGCGGGCCCCATAAAGAACTGATGCAATACTACTGTACTGACTGGGACTTTATCATGACCCGCGCCGAAGCGAACGGTTGCTGGCTGCTTGCCGACCAAAGCGGTACCACCATAGAACCTATCGCAGCCAAAGGAAATTCAGAACTTTCACTCACTTGGGGCACAGACATTATCGAATTCAACGCAAGTGTCAATTCAGAACACCAAGTGCAAAATGTAGAAGCCAGATCTTGGGACATTACCAAGCAAGAAATGATTTCCAATAAATCGGGCGTACAGTCTGTGCAAACGCAGGGGAACTTGAGTTCTAGCGACCTTGCAAAGGCACTTTCTATATCCGACCAGGTTCTACAAATCAATTCCCAAGTCGACAAAGGCATTTTGGGCACTTGGGCAAAAGCCGAACAATTAAAGAACGAACTTTCGCGCATCAGCGGCAGCGTCAAATGCACCGGCAACGTGAAGGCGAATTTAGGCAAAATGGTAAAACTCGATTACTTGGGATCGCGATTCAATGGCGACGCGCTTGTATCGGGAATTCACCATCACATGGAAGTCGGTTCATGGACAACGACCCTTTCTTTTGGAATGAAAAAAGAATGGTATGTCGAAAAATTCAACACCATGGCACCGACGGCAGCAGGCTACAACTGCGGCATTACAGGGCTTTTAACGGGAATCGTTCTCCAAATCAGCGACGACCCCGACCAGCTCAATCGAGTCAAAGTCAAAATTCCCTTGATGCAAAACGAACAAGAGGGCGTATGGGCCCGCTTTGGAGTTCCTTACGCTTCGGAAGGATACGGGAGTCTGTTTTACCCCGAAGTCAACGACGAAGTGATTCTTGGATTCTTTAACGGAGACCCTTCTAGCCCCGTGATACTCGGGAGCCTGTACAGTTCTAAGCGGCAAGTTCCGCAGGAGCTTGAGAAAAAGAACAACACCAAGCAACTGCTAACTCGCGAAAAACTGAGCGTCACTTTTGACGAAGAAAAGAAATCGATTACGGTTACGACTCCCGGAAATAGGAAAGTCGTACTGGATGACGACGGCAAAAAAATAACCCTAGAAGACCCCAACGGAAACAAGGTCGAAATGTCCGATAGCGGAATCAATCTCGAAACCAAAAAGGACGTTACCGTCAAAGCAACAGGAAAGTTCAAAGTCGACGCCAAGGGCGGTATTGAACTCAAATCGACCTCAGACTTGAAAGCCGAAGGATTAAATGTAGAAATCAAGGCAAAAGTCGGGCTTAAAGCGCAAGGGACCGCAACTGCAGAATTTTCAGCATCAGGGCAGACCACCGTCAAGGGCGCCATGGTCATGATCAACTAAAGGAAACACAAAATGCCTCCAGCAGCAAGACTTACAGATATGCACACATGCCCCATGCAAACGCCCGGAACCCCGCCCGTGCCGCATGTCGGCGGGCCCATTGTGGGTCCCGGCGTTCCGACCGTGTTGATCGGGGGCATGCCCGCAGCTGTCATGGGTGACAGCTGCGTATGCGTGGGGCCGCCTGACACGATTATCAAAGGATCTGCCACAGTCATGATTGGCAAAAAGCCGGCCGCACGCATGGGCGATTCTACCGCGCACGGCGGCACAATCGCCCTGGGATGCCCCACGGTGCAAATCGGAGGTTAAATGAGCGCACTCACCTTTTTAGGCCGCGGATGGAAATTCCCGCTCAAATTCGAGAATGGCGCAGTCGCCATGTCTGAAGCCGATGAAGACATCGACGAAAGCCTGCGCATTTTGCTCGGGACCTACCCCGGTGAGCGCCTGATGCGCCCGACTTTTGGCTGTCGCCTGCGCGACTATTGCTTTGGCGACTACGGCGAAAACACCCTCGCACGAATCAAAGAAGAAATCGAGCGGGCCATATCCAATTTCGAGCCGCGAGTCGAAATTGAAAACATTGACACCAAAATGAATTTAACAGAGGACGTTCTAGAAATCAATATCATTTACAAGGTGATTGCCACCAACAGCCGCCGCAATTTAGTTTACCCGTTTTACATAAACGAAGGTACAGACGTTACAATTTAAGGGAATATTCGTGAATCGAAGCATCTTTGTCAGCGAAGGGTTAAGCCAAGAGGCCCGCAAGTTCAAGGAACTTGCGCAAGGTTTTGTCGCTATTAACGACATGACCCTTCAGCAGTTGCTCGAAAAAATCTGCGAATACGAACAGGAACGCGAAAGCACCCCGATTATAAACAAAGAAGACATTCCCCTTCTGGCAAATGCGATTGAATTTGAATCTGACGGCAACACGGAACCATCAAAAGCTCTTTACGCCGTCGTCGCAAAACTCTTAGGCCGAATTCAGGAACGTTTAAATCAGCTGCCCGATCGCCGAATTGATTTTTATTTTCACAAGGTATTAGGTCAAAAGCCAAACGAAGCTCATGGGGATCACGCTCACGTCGTTATCCCCGTAGAATCAAGCGGATTCCGGCACAAGCTTTTAAAGGGCGCACGCTTTATCGCAGGCACTAATGAAAACGGTGAACCCATCGAATACAAATCCGTAAACGATGTTGAACTGAACGACATTCAGGTGCAAAAAATCTACACCTTGGCCGTTCCCGAAAATGGAATCCCCACGGTCACCGACATTCCGGTATACACGCCGGAACAAGCCCTCGAAAGTAAAGACCCTACCCCGTATCCACTTTTTGGACTCACCCGCTCTGGCGACCGATCGGCCGCCTCACAAAACGCTCGTATCGGTCTAGCAGTATCCTCCAGACTGCTTTACTTGAACGACGGTATCCGACGTATTAAAGTAAAAATCTTCTTCGATACCGAAAGCGTCAAAGGAACCCTCCTCGAAAAGGGCCAGTCGCCAGAGCAATTTATCAAATTCTTCGAAAACGCCTTCCGCATTTCGCTTTCGACAGCAGAAGGCTGGTACGATGTTGAAGGCTATCAGCTAGATTCGAACCTTCTTGACTCGCGCACTGAGCAGAATTGTATTGGGCTGACCATACAGCTTTCGGAAATGGTTCCGCCGATTGTGAACTGCGATCCGGCCATACATGGAGCCGAATTCGACATGCAAGGCCCTGCGATGAAAATCATCGTTATGCCGCGGACCTCTTACAATTCTTGGAACACACTCCGAAAGCTTAAACTGCGCAAAATTTCATTGCAAGCCAAAGTCACCGGCAGCCGTCGGCTGGCACTCAGCAACGATATCGGCCCGCTTGCAACAAGCGCCCCGGTGCAGCCCTTTGGCCCCATGCCCGCCGTAGGCAACTCCTTCATTGTCGGCTGCGAAGAAATTCGCGGAAAGAGACTTTCTGCATTTAGCATTCACGGCAATTGGCGCGGGCTACCCAACGTCAGAGATTTTGGCGACTGGTACAGACTATACCCCGAAGCCCCGCTAACCCGCGATTTTAAAGTGGGCGTAAGCGCCCTTTTGGGAGGCACTTGGTACCCGTTCAGTTCGCAAGCAGCCATCGAGCAAAAGCTTTTCCAAATCGAGCCCGACAAAATTTCAGACCAATTTTATTTGTCGTGCGACGACGTTCTCGGAGGCTGTTCCGCAAGCCAGACCTACGATGCCGAAAATTTTGAATACACACCCAGCGCCCGCGACGGATTTTTCAAGATAAAACTGATATCGCCCGAAAAAGGCTTTATGCATCAAGAATATTCAAAAGTCCTTTGCGGGAACTTGATGCAACAGGCCATCAAAAAGAATTTCGGTCAAGACTTTAATTTACCACAACAGCCTTACACGCCGGAACTTGAAAACCTGTCGATTGACTACACTGCGACAGCAGAAATTAACTTGCGACATTCCGACAACAGCGATGGCGATTTCATCTACTTGCGCCCATGGGGCGTTAGCAAAAGATCGCAATTGCAGCTAGAAGGCGGCGCATTGCTCTTAGGGCTTGCCAATGCCAAGGCCGCCAAGAGCGTCAACCTGTATTTCGTATTAAATCGCGATTCCGATTACATTTACAACAACGAAGACTGCACCTACACTTGGTCTTACTTGGGCGCTAACGGCTGGACAAAGCTCCCTGCCGACAACATTCTATACAATACAACCGCCCACTTTACCACATCGGGAATTGTTTCGCTCACGCTCCCAAAAGATTTCCAGACCGATTCGCCGCTAATGCCCGAAGGGCTATGCTGGTTACGCCTAGAAACCCAAAAGTGCTGGCGGCATTGCAGCCGTTTGTTTGCGGTGTATGCACAAGGCATCGAAGTCGTGCGCTGCAGCGGATTTGGCACCAAGGAAAGTTTCAAGCATTGCAAGCCCGGAACCATTAACGAACTCGCCCAAAGTATTAGCGGCTTTTCGCAGGTTTTCCAGCTCGAAGAATCTTTTGGCGGCGAGCCTGAAGAAAACCAGAGCGAAATGCGGACACGAGTTGCAGAATACCTGTACCACCGCGACCGCGCCTTGACCGCAAAAGACTGCGAAAAACTGATTTTAGAGCAATTCCCCGAGGTGCACCTTGTCAAGTGCTTTGCTTGCCTAGACCCCGAAAAGCCAGACATTCCAACTCCCGGACAAATCCTTGTTGTACCTGTATCGTCTTTGTTCGACGACGGTCGCCGTGTATGGGACCCATGCCTTAGCGGAAAAACCCTAGAAGACATCAAAATCTTTTTGAGCCAAAGGACCTCTTCTTTCTCAAAAATCTCGGTCATGAACCCGTTATTCGAAAAAATTCAAATCCGCTGCAATGTGGATTTTATCAACGGAATCGACGAGGGCGAACGCCTTTTGGACCTAAACAAAGTAATCAACTGTTTTCTGTCACCGTGGAGTAATTCCCACCCCGAACACTTTTTCGGATGGTCGCTCAACAAGCAACACCTTTTATCACTTATCGAAAGTTTGCCCTATGTCAAAGCCGTCAGCGACTTCACGGTACTCAGAATTTGTTCGAAAGACAACTGCAATTATAACATGGAGGAATCCGACGAAAAGAATATTGGCTATATTCAAGGAACATATCCCTGGAGTATTCTCACGCCTATGAAAAGACATTTTATAAACGTCGTTGCCGAAATAGAAGAATCCAGAGATATCACAGTCGGCTTCGGCGATCTAGAAATAGGCTCAACATTCATTATTCAACGGAGAAACAATGGCTAAATTAAACCGTCCCCTGTTAAAAAATCGCTTTAGAGCAGGTCAAATGCCCTGCGAAGAAGACTTTTATGACCTGATTGATTCTATGGTCAACGTGGAAGAAGAAGGCCTCGAAAAAACGCGCGAAACCGGGCTCAAGATTTCGCAAATTACCGATTCGGGCAAACTCATGAGTTTTTACGAAAACACAACCGAGGGCAACCCGTTCTGGCATACCGAAATTCGCAAGAATTCAAATGAAAATAAAAGCAGTCTGCACATAAGCACCCCCGGCCTTGACGAATCGAAAAGCGTCATGTCGCTTATTGGCCCCACTGCTGACGAACAAAGTAAAAAAGCGTCTCTTGCAGTCGGTATCGGCACCCGCAAGCCCGAATGCGAACTCGACGTACACGGTGTCATTGCCTCAGAAGGCCGCATTGGTAAGGAAAACGAGAAATTCCCCGTTCCTACCGACGGCAATTGGCACGACATCACCAACGAAATGACCGGCTGTCAGGCGTTTGAAATTATAGCAGGAGCCGGTGGCCAAGAAGACGAAGGCCGTTTCGCACTTCTCCACGCTATAGCAGTCAATGTATTCAACTCGAACCCCGAAATTAACAAAACGCAATCTTATTACGGCGGACGCAGTTCGAAAGTTGAAATACGTTGGGTCAAAGGTTCCGATAAATACAGCTTTAAGTTGCAGCTCCGCGTACGCTGCGCCTACAAGAGCGGTTCCTTTGTACGTTATCGCATTACCAAGCTCTGGTACGACAACCTGATGGAAACAACCATTGATTAAAACTGTTTCCAAAAATATGCAGCCCGATGGGCTCGATTACGAGACGCTTCGCCTTGAAGGCATTCGCCTTATTCAAAAGTTATGCGGTAATGTCTGGACCGACTTTAACCCGCACGACCCGGGCGTTACCATTCTCGAGCAAATCGTATTCGCGCTCACCGATTTGGGGTACAAGACCGGATTCGACATCGAAGCCTTCTTGTGCACCCCAAGTGGCCGTATTGACTACAAACAAGAGGCCCTGTATACACGCGAAGAAGTCTTAAAGCAGTTCCCTGTTACCTGCGACGACTACGAGCAATTTTTTGCGCGCGAACTCGACTGCACGAAAATCAACTTCTGCCAAAGCGCGCCTGGAATTTACGACGTTCGCATTTGGCCAAAAGCATCTTCTCCCGAAAAACTCGATTCGCTATTAAATCGTTTTTCTGCCCTCTGGCACGATTGGCGAAACCTCGGCGAAGCGGTTGAAAACATTTCGGTAGAACCCAACGGTTCAGAACTTTCGCAATCGCGTTACGAACTGTTATTTGAGCCACAGGAGCTAGAGCCCGTTCTGCTCCCATCTGGGGCGGCATGCGACTTTATGGACTTTTTCCCCTTAATCGAGCAATTCCCGTCCATATACCGCTATGGTTCTAGCGCAGGCGAACTCAAGAAATACCTTGAACCGATTGAAGTTCTATTCAAGACTTTCTTGCAGGCCATGCAAGATTTCGCCGAGAGTTTTTCGCTACAGGCACCTGCAGCAGACTTTAACCGTTACAACCGCATTCTAGACCAAATGCTGGCCATGTACGGAGTCACATTCCCCGATGAGCTGTTTTTGCAATTGCGCGGAATCAACCCTAACGAAAGCGAATTTCCCATTCTTCGCCAAAGACTGCTGCAATATAAAATCTGCTACTTGATGCATTTGCCGGAACTCCACTTGCACCGCTGCGGAAAGTGGTGGAAACTGCGTATCGAAATCATGCTCGGGTTGACAAGCCTGAAAAAAGCCCCGCTCATGCGCATGCATGTGTTAGACGGCATTTTCACCAAGAACGCATTTGGCAAGGTCTTTATCGTTTGGTCATCGGAAACTCCGTTCACCAACACCGAAGAAAAGCAAAAAGGCATCGAACGCTTTATTCGCGACGAACTGCCCGCCCACTTGTGCCCCGTCTTTTACTGGGTACATACCCGCGAAGTTCTTTCGTTTATCAAATGCAGGACACACATCCTAGCACTTGAAAACTGGCTCGAGGAACATAAAGGCCGAATTTCGGAGGCATTATGGCTGTAGAGCAAATCAACAAAATAGACGATATGACTCTAGATTTGGTTTGCAGTAGCCGCGAACAAGCCGCCACCATTGAAGGCGCGCTCTACGATTTTGCACGCCACGATTTAATCGAAGCTATTGATGCCACGCTAAAAGAAATCGTCCCTGAAGACGAAGATTATATCATCGAAAACTTGGAAATTGACCTCGGGAGCATTCCCTCTCAAAATCCGCTGGACCACATTCGCAAGGCTTTGCCGCAGGCCATCGCAGAAAAAGTCAAGATCCAAATTCTCGAAAACAAGTGCACCCCTGTCGCCAAGATTCTGCAAGATTCATGCAGCCGCGGGCTCCCCTTGCAAAAATCGGCAACGATTGAAAGCGATATCCACAAGCGCATTGCCGAATGGTGCGAACAGCACGCCGAAGAAAAATTCAACCCACTGCAAGTCGCAGAAACAGTCCTCAAGCAGCTCCATGCGCAAAATCCTGGACTCGACATCAGGCAAATTGCCTGCAATACATTCGAAAAATTAAAGAACCTCGGCAAAAAAGACATCGCGGCTCCCAAAGCAAAACTGGCGCACGCAGGCGATTGCGGCATAGTACTGCTCGCCCCATACATTCCCATGCTTTTCGAAAAGACCGGCTGCACACACGCAGGCCAGTTCAGCGACAACACGCAAAGAGCCTTGGCTGTCTCTGTATTGAGTTACACGATATACGGGCGCTACACGCCCCCACCCGCAGACAATTCAGTCATCGAACTGCTCTGCGGCATCGACACAAGCAGCCCGCTCACCAAAATGCCCATTCTTTCAAACGAACAGAAAAGCATCGCAGAAAGCCTTTTGAACGGAGTCATTACCAACTGGAGCGCCATCGGGCACACATCGCCAGATGGGTTGCGGTCTTCTTTCTTGATTCGCGACGGAATCTTGACCACCGAAGACAACGGGCCTCACCTGAAAATCACCCCGATGGCATTCGACATTCTGCTCGACAAATTGCCTTGGAGCTACACGACTGTCAAACTCCCTTGGCAAAAAACACCTTTACATGTGACTTGGCGCGAGAGGTAAGAAATGGTAGAATCACTCAAGAATGAAATTGATTGGTGCCGCCAGGTAATTGACCTGCGCTTTGAGCAATATTTTTGTGCCGAAGACGACGAGCGCAAAACTCTCGACGTACGCTATTGCCCGCCCCCGGAACTTGACACCGAAACCCCTTATGGCCGAACCGTTCTACAACTGGAGCTCGGCTTTGACGAGCGCATTATTCTGACACTTGCGCTACTCCCCCATTTATGCCCGCAAACGCTCGATTCATTCTTCTTGAACAACAAGGTTCTTGGCAGGCCCTATACCGAATTTGGCGGCTGGCACGGCAAAAGCCATTCCGGCTTTTTGCCCACCTGCGAAACAGCGCTCTTTATATTGGCAGGCGACAACCTTGAACGCCGTATAGAATTAATGCGACTTTTGGAAAACGACCAAAAGCTAGTTTCAAGCCGCATTCTGCAATTGGAATACGGCGAACGCGGCGAGCCCGGCAATTCCGCCGCACTGCGAATTTCTTCGGAATACCTAGAATTCTTTACCACTGGCGTACAGAACAAGCCCGACTATAGTTCGCATTTTCCGGCCAAGCTTATCACCACGCGCCTAGAATGGGATGATTTGGTTCTCGAAGACACCACAAAAAATGAAATCGAGCAGTTGCTTACATGGATTGAGCACTCCGAAGAAATCCTCGACGAATTCGGACTTCGCAAAAATCTAAAACGCGGTTACCGAGTGCTTTTCTATGGCCCACCGGGCACCGGCAAAACCCTGACCGCCACCCTTATCGGCAAAAAAATGGATATGGACGTTTACCGCGTAGACCTGTCCCAAGTAATATCCAAATACATCGGCGAAACCGAAAAGAACCTTTCGAACATTTTCGACCAGGCCGAAAGCCGCAACTGGATTCTGTTCTTTGACGAAGCCGATTCACTCTTTGGTGCAAGAACGCAGACCAACAATTCCAACGACCGCTCTGCCAACCAAGAAATTTCGTACCTATTGCAACGAGTCGAAGACTTTCCGGGAATCGTAATCCTTGCAAGCAACTTAAAATCGAACATAGATGAGGCTTTTTCACGCCGATTTCAAAGCACCGTCTATTTTCCGTTGCCCGAGCCCAACGAACGCCTTACTTTGTGGAAAAACATTTTCCAGAATACAGAAGTCGAAAACCGAGACGAAATTTTCGATTACTTTGCAAACAATTATGAACTTTCAGGCGGCGCATTGACCAATGTAGCCCGATACGCCGCTATTTCAGCCATTATGAACAAACGCAAAATTATTAATAAATTAGATTTACAACAAGCTGTATCAAAAGAACTGCTTAAAGAAGGAAAAAATTTATGAAAAAAATAATTGCGTTAACAATCGCATATCTCCTCGTATTCTCTAGCGGCATTTTCGCTGCAAGCAACGAATTTACTTCGTTTGCCATATCAGACTCTCTCGTGCAGGCATATGACAACATGCCCAAAATAGCCGACACGGCAGACATTTTCAAAAAACTCGATTCAAGAGTCGGCATTTATTACATGGATCGATACGAAATGGCGAAAGATCTTCAGCTAGCGATATCGGACTATCCCCAATTCCACAGACGTGTCAACAATTTCGCATTGGCAGGAAAAACTGTTACAATCAAACTACTACAGCTTGATGGCATGTCTCCCGAAGATTCCATTATAGACCGCGTTTGGTTAACACCGATCCAAATGGACTCATTAAAAAATTACATTCGACAAGAAGCAATACATCTTTCGAATTCTCCTACCATCTCTAAATTCCTGAACAACATGAAAGGAATCGTCTTTGCCGATTCTATGATGATGCGACGTTACGCCCTAAGCCTATTCGCCGCCTCTCTTGGTGTTTGCTATGATACGAGTGGCACCTATCAAAATGTCAAAGACGTCCTTTGGACCGACAGCGAAATCGAAGACCTTTTTAGAACGAATAGCAAGCTTCCGGTTTACCCAACAAAAAAACAAGCCCAACAAAAAGATGCCGTTCTTGACAACGCCCAACGACTCCTCTCGCTACTCAACAAGCGTTACAGATTCCTGACTTGTTCCGAAGACCGCTGGAGCCATGCATTCTCCCTGCTAGACACGCTCTACTCCAGCCTTTTAGAAAACATCATCAACATGACAACAGATGTCCAGGTTAACTTTTCAGAAACAACCCCCGTTACATGGTATGCCAACGACTGCGGTTGCAGCCAATACAAGGAACTCAACGGCGATGTTTACGCCATATACCCTTACTGGCTTGCAAAAGAAGGCGGCGACACTCTTGACTTTTCTGTCATTACTCGAATCGCCTATTACGGGCTAACAGCCTCCCATAAAGGAAAGCTAGAAATGCCTTTGGGCTCGCTCGCCATAGACTTTTTCAACCGAGACGGTCAAAGCGAATTTGTCAACGTCGCACACAAACACAATGTTAAAGTAGACTGGATTATCAAAAAGAGCGAATGGGGTCCCCTTGCCAACGATCCCCAAAAAATGCAGGACTTCTTTACCACTCTTATCAACCAAATCGAGCAGCTCGTCAACAAGAAAAACAATTCCTTGTTCCAAAGATTTGTCGCAACGTTCACCTTAGACGGCAAAGACGCAGGCAATCGCGGCGACGGAGTAACACTCTGGTTCCAAAACTACCCCACCGACCCGGTTAACACGGAAATTTTCAGAGAAAACTTCTGGAGATTGCAAGAAACGCTAAAAACGGCGAATGAATTTGCATACACCAACTTGCTCATGCACCAAGCAGACCTTACCGAAAAAATAAACGTACGCAAGGATTCTACCTACGAAGCTCAAGAAAAGGGAATCTATAGCTACGACTTTTTCAGGACGCTCTTGGATGGTTCGCAGGCATACGGAGACATCGCAAGAAACTTCTTGATAGTCCTTAGCGACGAACCGGTATCGCGCAGCAAATTGCTCATATACCACGATTTGAATCAACAGCTCAAAGGCGACAATCGCACGAAAGTGCTCCACGCCGTTGTACCCATGTTGTGGCTCGATTACAGACAATGGGACCAACTCGAAGACGACGCCTCGTTCTACAACGACGCCTACTATTCACTGGGTGTTGCACCGTACGGCATTCCCAACGACACCGCATTCTTGGAACAGACCTTGGCCAACACGCTGTTGCAAAAGTTCGAAAAAGAAGATGGCTCGCATGAACGCCAGGGCGCAATCGCCGCCTTCTTCTGCACCCACCGCTGGGCATTCCGCTTGTTGAATACAGTCGTATACGCGCTCGTATTCTTGCTATTGATTTGTTTCTTTGTCAACTGCAACGTGAATTCCTATTTCTCAAAGCACTTGGCGCTGCTCGTGGCACTGGTCGCCATACCGCCGCTGCTCACATCGCTCATTCTTTCCAACTTTGACCCGATTTTCATGGATTATGTCGGTAAGGTCGGACAGTGGGGCTGTTTCGTGGTGATTATCCTGACAGTCATCGCCATCACCCTGCTCCAGGTTTATCGTTCCGCAGACTTTCCGAAAAGAAACTTAAAACATAAATAAGAAAAGGAGTACCTATGTTAAGCACATACGCTCAAAAATCAGAAACCGCCCAGCGCGTCGCAAACAGTAACGCCGCAAGCCTTATGGATTCTTCGCTGCAAAGCGCAAGCCTGCAACGCAAAGCAGACCTCATGGGCAATGCCCTCCAGCGCGCCTCCCTCGAAGAAGAGGAAGAACCCGTCCAAGGCAAATCTATCCAGCGCATCGTCGACGACGAAGAAGAAGAACAACTCGCTTAACAGGATAACACCATGAGCACCACATACGCACAAAAGTCCTCTACCGTCCAAAAGGTTGCAGGTTCCAAAGCCGCCTCGCTTTTCGATTCATCTTCTCAAAGTGAATCTCTACAGCGCAAAGCCAATATGGCCAACAACGCTGTCCAGCGAGAAGAATCCCCGCGACCGAACAACACGGGAATGCCGGACAATTTAAAGTCTGGTATCGAGAGTCTTTCAGGATTTTCGATGGACGATGTGCGTGTGCATTACAACAGTTCAAAACCCACTACCGTGCAAGCACTCGCCTACACGCAAGGAACCGACATTCACGTAGCTCCCGGCCAAGAAAAGCACCTACCACACGAAGCATGGCATGTAGCGCAACAAATGGCCGGTCGCGTTTCACCCACCACGAATATTAACGGTATGCCGGTGAATGACAATGCTTCGCTAGAGCATGAAGCCGATGTGATGGGAGACAGAGCAATTTCACCAAATATTTCGAAAAACAATGAATTAACAAGCTATCATCCACACAACAATACGATGGTAGTGGGCAGCGTATCCCAATTTGTTGGCCAATGGGAAAAAGAAGGCCAACTTGAGAAGTGGTCAAATTTGAGAAGTGGGGTCAGATGGTATAGGTATTCCGATAATGGTAGATGGTATAGGAATTCCGACAATGGTAGATGGTATAAGAATCCTGATTATAATAAAATATGGTATAGAATAGAAAACGAAGAAGCTATTCCTCAACAATTAAAAAAAAGCTATAAAGCATATTGCGGGAAAAAGTTATCAAGGGAAATCTGGGTAAAAATTCATGAGCTATGGGCAAACTCTGAGTTGAAAAAAGAAGGATGTCCCAAATTCGGAATGGAAGTTGAACTTGATAGAAACCGCTTAAATGGTTCTAAACATGGTTTTCAAGTAGCAGAAAACACCCCAGAAGAAAACTTTAAAGCAAAGAGTCTTTTTTCTATCGCAGATGGCCTTGTTGACGTCACCTTTGATACAGATACAAATTACGATACACAAAAAAGGAATCCGAGCGAGTTAGTGATAGAGTTAGTCTTTGACGCTCTAAAAATTCCTTTATATGATGATTTATACGCAATCGGAGAAAACATAGCATTAGAAATTCAAGATTTGACTTATGCCTATATTGAAAGAAAAAGAAATCAAGATATTGGAAAAGGGAAAATTACGCCAATCAATGTTGCTACAGATCACAACAAAACAATAATAGACAAAGATAAACTTGTTACATTTGGCATTCATGTGACAGCAGCATGTCCTTTGAGAAATATATTTAAAGTAAAAAAACCTGAGGCCAAAAGTACTACTGGTTTAAGCCATAATGCTAGAGAATTTTTTCAAGTACCATCTGGAATGAATCCAAAAGACGTATACAATTTTTATTACCTCCCATTAAAGGCTGATGAGCAACAAGAAATAAAAAATTGTTTTGATCATGAATCTTTTTTATTCCCACAGACCGAAACGTTTAAGAAGGAATTAAAAGATTTAATATCTAAGCATACTCCAACACCAACAGAGCATGATTTAAACGATGATGTACAAGCATTTTTTGATATTATAAACTCCTTTAACAAAGATTCCTCAAAAGATGACCCCAAATCTACAATGAGCATAATGAATAGAACCAGTTTTGGAAAAATATTTTCCTTAATGTCCCCTATATCACAGCAACAAGTTATTTTAAATTTCGACAATAAAGTAGATCAATTTTATTACGGAAAACAGGACTATAGAGTCGACAAACAAGGACTTTATACGTATTTAACCAAATTGTTTAATACAATCAACACAATCAACATCGACCCCGCCTATACCGTCCAATGCATTAATTCAGACCCCACTTATGTTGCTGCAGAGCATGAAAAGTATGGCATTTCTGGCTTAGGAGACTCAACAGAATCAATCAATCAGGAAGAATGTCCCATTTTTGAATTTCGAGGTTTATTCGACTTCAATGGTAAAAAAATCGATAAGTTTCCAGAATTCATACAAAATATAGCTAATCTTTTTTTGGATAAAGGCATACGATAGGATTTTTCACTCTCCTTCAAAATATGCAACTTGTCAAATAAGCAATAATGGAAAAATAATAGATAATATTATCCGTAAAAAGAAAAAACTTGACATATATAACAAATATACTATCCTGCGATTTACAGCAGGGAGTACGGTCATTTGCCAACCACTTCTTGTAAAATTCATTCAAAAGAACCTTGTCAACCTTCGGAAATGTAGAACAAATTAGAATACAGGTATTTATTTTCTATACAAATTTTCAAACTTCAACTCATTCTGCATATAATTTCATACGTATTTTTGACAAAATTGCAGTATATTACAAAATAAACAATTGATAAAAATTATATAACAATACATTGTTAGTTCCAATCACATATTAACAATAGTCATTTTATTCATATTCCAACAAATTACCGCCCCCCCCAAAAAAAATTTTTTTGAGTCTAATTCGAAAAAAAACAAACAATATTTTACAAAGAACACATGATTACCTATATTCCAAAACAAGTCATTGTACAAAAGGCGGACACGACCACCGCATCCACCGTTCTTGATTCATCTTCCCAAAATGAAGCCCTCCAGCGCAAAGCGGATATGACCAGCAACGCAGCCCAGCGTGCAGCCCCACCACGTCCGAATAACACAGGAATGCCAGACAATTTGAAATCTGGTATCGAGAGCCTTTCCGGGTTCTCGATGGACGATGTGCGTGTGCATTACAACAGCTCTAAACCCGCTACCGTGCAGGCCCTCGCTTACACGCAAGGGACCGACATTCACGTAGCCCCCTGTCAAGAAAAGCACCTACCGCACGAAGCATGGCACGTCGCTCAGCAAATGGCCGGCCGTGTATCACCCACCACGAATATCAACGGAATGCCTGTCAACGACAATGCTGCGTTAGAGCATGAAGCCGATGTCATGGGAGAAAAGGCTGTGCAATGTAAAGGGACCTTAAGCAACAGCTCCGCATATGTTGCCTGTAGCTCTAGAACAATACAACGCGAAATATTAAAATTAAAGCCTACAAAAGTTACCATTGCCCCCGCTATTGAAAATACAGGCGAAGGATCCAACACAATCAATCAACAAAAGCCTGCAAATGGCACTTATGGTGCTGGACAAGATACGACATTTCACCACATATTTCCTAAATCTAAATTAAAAGAACACGCAAGAAACATCGAAATCGCTTATCAAAAAGTACAAGATTTGCCCATAAAAAACACATTTCGCAAGCAAATGACACAATTGCGAGATCTTTGTATTAATAATAATAGTGCTAACAAATTTTATTGGCGATGTGGAACCGGTTTTTTCGGATATCCATCCACTTTTAGGAATGATGACCCAGACGACAGTGAAGAAACAAAATGTCCTTCAGGAATGAATGCAGATCTTTTTTACACAGCCCAAGTCATCCGCAATTATGATTTAATAAATTTTTCAAACGATGTTACATCCAATCAATTAGACACCGTAAATATAGAAAAATGCATTAAAAACGAAAAAAAGCTTGAAAACCACGAAACTGTATACGCAACGATTCCATTTGGTCTACCCAATCCCGACTGGAAAAGGGACGCACAAGGAAAATTCGGTATAAAAGGATCCGATCTAACTCTGATAAAAAACAACTACAGCAAATATTTACAATCATCAACCCCTGGAAAAAAGAAATAAACGTTTTCAAAAGTCTTTTTTACATATGCACCATAAAATCGTATATATCGTCAATCCACCCTTTCCCAAATAACCTTTTCTTCAATACAAACAAAGACTTCACTCCGTCCATCTTGATAGTTTTTCCTATAAGAACAAGCAACGGACTTTCAAAATGCGGTCTGCAACGAGCAACATGCATAGCAAAACCGAAATAAACTAATGCAAAGGCAACAATCCTTGGTTTCGGCCTGCACTCAAGGATGGTAAAAAATCAGATTACGTATTCGCTTTCATTTGAAGAAAATCCGCGCAAACCATCGCGCAGTAAGTTTGCAAGGGTTCTGATTTCGCAGTCTGTATTTTTACAAACCGATTTCATCAAACCAATTTGCCATAATTATCGCATTTTTCGCAACCAACTACAAATGATTCGTTGTACCTACGAATCGAAAGACCCCCTCCACACTTTTGACATTTAAAATTTATCTTTTTCGCGGAGCCACATCCTTTGCAAACCAGTTCATAACATTTCAAAGAACTATTGTAAGCAATCGAATAAACCTGGCCACAAGCATCACACTTCGGAACATTTACACACTCAATCTCCCGATAAACAGGCTTCACATGATGTAAACCAACTATATACCGTATAGTCTTTTCCAAATCTTCTTCAGGTAGAATATAAGTCGGATCTCGATTCAACAAAACATTTTTAATCGTATCACGATTTTTATAAGTCTCATTTATTTCAAGAATTCTATTCGGAATTAAATCCGCTTTTAAAACATTTTTGCAATAATCTCCACTATTTGGAGGGTAATCAATTATTCCCGAATCAGAAATGGCAACAAGAGTATGAATTGGCATAGTCAAGAATCCACCCTGCTTATTCAACCATTTTTGTCTCAAGTTCTCACGATTATCTTGAAGAAGCTTTCGCAAAGCATCTCCCTGCATTTCCGCTTGCATCATAGGACTCTTTGTCCCAATCCATTTTTGTTCCTTTTGTTCAAAGACGCTCCACTGCAGATTTTCATCAAATTTCAAATGAGTATTACAGGTTTTTGATTCTATTACAATAAAACAGTATTTTGTCACGACAAGATGATCTATTTGAAAATATCCCTTGTCATTAACAGTTTTTATATAGAGATTGTTTAAAACATAAATTTCCTGATTGTCAAAAAATTTCCTTTGTAAATAAAAGGCCATCTGTTTTTCCGATTTATAGCCTTTTTTTGAACGACAATCCAAAAACTCATCATTTACAAGATTTTCAAGTTCCTTGACAATCATTTAGTTCATCCATTTACAACTTTGCCACGCACAATCGCAAAAAAAACGTTCTCAGTTGAGATTTTCCTTACAGACATTGCTTTATACCCCGAAATCTAATAAAATTATCAAAATTCCGCAACCATCCCCCTCCCAACATATTTTCTATATTTACGCCCGTTTTTAAAGGAGCGTAAATATGTCCTTTATTCAAGACCTTAAAGAAAAAGTGTTGGGCGGCTACGAGATTACCCGCGAAGAGGCAGTCCAGCTTTTGAGCGAAGACTTGCAGGAACTCTGCGATGCAGCCAACGAAATTCGCGAAAAATTTCACGGCAACGATTTTGACTTTTGCTCTATCGTGAATGCACGCAGCGGGCGTTGCTCTGAAAACTGCAAGTACTGCGCCCAGAGCAGCTACTACCACACCGGAGCCCCCGAATACAAGCTCCTCAGCGCCGACGAAATTGTTGAAGACGCCAAGAAGAAAGAAGCCGCAGGTATTCCGCGTTACTCCATCGTGACCTCGGGCCGCACGCTTTCAAACCGCGATGTAGAACAGATTAGCGAAGCCATTCGCCGCCTCAAGAAAGAAACCAAGCTTTCCGTATGCCTTTCGGCAGGGCTCTTGAACAGAGAACAGTTCGACAAGTTGAAAGAAGCAGGCCTCACCCGCTTCCACAACAACCTGGAAACTTACCGCAGGCACTTCCCCGACGTGTGCACCACGCATACCTACGATGACAAGATCGGCGCACTGCAAAACGCCCTTGCCGCAGGTCTCGAAATCTGCAGCGGCGGCATCATGGGCCTCGGCGAAACCATGGAAGACCGTATCGACATGTGCTTGGACCTCCGCAAACTCGGCGTCAAGTCCACGCCGGTGAACGTGCTGAACGCCATCCCGGGCACGCCCTACGAGAATCTTCCGAAGCTCACGAACGACGAATTCTGCCGCATCGTAGCCATTTACAGATTCATCAACCCGAAGGCATTCATCCGCCTCGCTGGCGGCCGCGGCGTTCTCGGCGACGACGGCAAACGCGCTTTCAAGAGCGGCGCCAACGCAGCCATCACCGACGACATGCTCACCACAGCAGGCGTCAACAGCTGCAAGGACTTCGAG
Organism: Fibrobacter sp. UWB10; assembly: GCF_900182935.1. Lineage (NCBI taxonomy): Bacteria > Pseudomonadati > Fibrobacterota > Fibrobacteria > Fibrobacterales > Fibrobacteraceae > Fibrobacter > Fibrobacter sp. UWB10. The sequence goes on from NZ_FXUE01000005.1 coordinate 201,150, forward strand.
CTCGTTAAAGGCCTCGGCTTTACCCCGCACGGGTTTATCGGCTAATATATTCCAACTTGGAATATCGAAAACAAAGAAAATCGTACCACTTTAGAAATAAAGTGGTATATTAATGATTGAGCCCTTCTGGTGGATAAGAAGCGCCGGCATCGCAGCCGTTCCAGTCAGCAATCGCGAGCCGCAAGTCTCTAGACGAGACAGACCCACCAGAGCGGCTTTTTTTATTTTATCTTGAAAATTCGACCGACAGAATTGTCGACCGCAAGCTTGAACACAAGCGCCACCACAAAAGTCGTAAAGAACACGGCAAGTGCATAGCCGCCGTAATACCCGGCCGCCGTCAAGAACGTTTCAGACCCGCTGAACGTCTGCACGAGCGAATTGCGCCAAGCGCCGGTTTCGTTAATGACAAGCTGGTGGAACAGGTAAATGGCGAAGGTGCAAGAACCAAAGAAATTAATTACCAAGGCAAGCTTACCCTCTTTTTTGACAAGTGAGCCAATGGCATAAACCAGCAGGAACATTCCCACCGCCGTCACAAAGCAAGGCGTACATTGAAGCCAGCGGAAACGGTTATTGCCGTAGTTGTACTGTTCGAACATGTAAATCTGCGCGCCAAATTTGACCATAAAGCCAGCAAGATACAGGCCCGCGCCCACGGCGGCAAGCTTTAAACGCTGCGGCATCTGCTGAAGATCAAACTTCTTGACCCATAAAGAAAGCTCGTAGCCCAGAATCAAGAATATGGTGCAATAGCCCCACAGGTATTTTTCGATATCGAGCATGCTCATTCTAAAGAAATACTGCACATCGGCAATCACGGCACCACCCACCGCAACTGCAAGCAACAAGCGGCGCAGTTTGTTCTTTTCGGGCGAATCTTGGCAAATAAAAGCAAGCATCGGGAAAAAGAAAACAAAAGACATGTAGGTACAAATGTACCACAGATGGTCACCAGGCGAAAGCCTGAATACAAAGCGCCCGAGATAATCCCAATCGGCATCGGCAAGCGACGGCACCGACTGCGCAAAATAGCGGTAAATAATGCTGATTAGAATAAACAGGATTGTCGGGATGTAAATGGTTTTCGCAAACGATTTTAATTTGTACTTGAAAGTCGCCGCAATATCAGAATCCTGCTTGACGCGGCCAAAAAAGAAAAATCCTGTCACCAGCAAGAACAGCGGAACATCGTCGGCAATCATCGTAGAAATCGCGAGCCGCCCCTTCACAAGCGTTTCACCAAACGAAACTCCAAGCTGACTATGCGCCATAATCACAAGCAATATGGCAACAATCCGGACCAATTCTATCGAAGGATTCTTTTTTTTCATATTAATTCATTCAGCAAGATTAGGTATAAAAGATAATCAATCGCTAAAGTAGCCGCGTAAACTGTAAATCAAGTTGACAGAAATTCGGCCGTCTTCGATCCAATCATCATCTAAGCCCCAGTCATAGCGCACCATCAGGGACAGCCAATGTGCCTTGGACTTAGACGCCAACAGATTGTACCCGATATCGCCGCCCAGATACCAGCCTTCAAAATCCCTATCATGGCCCCATCCCCAGACAACATCGACGAACAAGCCCTTGCTCTGCGAAAACCGGTGCATAGATTCAAACGCCCACCTCGATTTTGTTTCTCCAAAGGATCCCGCATAATCCAAGCCCACACTCCAAGAATGATAGGGCAAAAATCCCCACACATAGTCGATACGCAAATTCGGATACCAGTTACCATAAAGGTCCTTGGCGCCCATCGCCACATCTATTCCGTTGTATTCAGAAAGATAACACAGAAGGTCCCAGACAAAACCAGCAAAGAAACCATCAATGGATTTTGCAGATGCTGTCGCACGACACCTCGACTCATGGGTATTTGCATAATCTTTTACTTCGACATCGGGGCTCTCGGACCACACATCCGGATTCATCACCTGGCTGGTTAACGACAAGAAAATGACTTCCAAATCTTCGCCCGGCATGAATTTTTTATGCGCACCCTTGACGACCTTGGAACCTTCCACGCGAACCATTCCCAGCCAATAGGCATCTTTCAACTTCACTAGGTACATCTGGAGTCTGACGGGACTCTTCTCAGAAAGTTTGTATCCAAGTACACCAAGAGCCTTTTGCGTATTCCGGCTCGCAAGATTCGCCATTTTGTCGTCAGCACCAATGAACTCGGAGTCCATAAAAAACACTTCGTGCTGTCTTTCACTTTCGTAAACTTGGGAGGCATATCCGAAAGATTTCGAAAGCATCGATTCCACAGCTTCGTCGGCGTCATCCATATTCGCGATTACAACAGAATCTTCTTCAATCTGACCGTTTTGAAGAATCATTTTCATCTGTATGGTACGCTTCGCCGGTCCAGTTGCAGAGAAAGAAACCCCAAAGTTCTTGTTTTTCTCACTAGGAACATGCCCTAATTCCGCCAAATAGACCGTCGCCATTGCCCGGAGTTTTTTCGCCGAAAGGTCCCACGAGCCGTCGGCATCCCCTTCAATAACTTGAACATCCGCAGCACCTGCGAATACAACAAAGAACGCAAACAAAATAAAAGTACGGGCAATCAACGACATGGTGCAAAAATACAAAAAGGACTGCATCGCTGCAGTCCTTTATAATTGCGTTAACACGCTCTCAAGAAATTACACCTCTTCAATAGAAGCGTGGTACTCTTGGAGAGACTTCACGGCGCCGTGGCCGTTGCGGGCGGCGGCGATGCCCTTGACGGTGTTGTAGGCACCGGCGAGGGTCGTGATGTAAGGCACCTTGTACTTGATGGCGGCCTTACGGATAGCGCTTTCGTCCTTGATGGCGTCGCGCTTTGCCCACGGCGTATTGATGATGAGGTTCACCTGCTTGTTCAGGATGACATCGAGAACGTTCGGGCGGCCTTCAGCAATCTTGTTCACCACTTCGCACTTGACACCGGCGGCTTCGTAGAACTTGGCGGTGCCTTCGGTAGCGTAAATCTTGAAGCCGAGTTTCTGGAATTCCTTGCCGATTTCGATGGCCTGTTCAGACAAGTTAACCTTGTCGGAAAGGCTGATCAGCACGGCACCTTCGTTCGGGAGGAAGGAACCTGCGGCTTCCTGGCTCTTGTAGTAAGCGAGGGCATAGTCGTCGGAGAGACCGAGCACTTCGCCCGTGGAGCGCATTTCGGGGCCGAGAACCGGGTCCACCTTCGGGAACTTGTCGAACGGGAACACAGCTTCCTTGGCACCGTGGTGGTTGAACTTCTTGTCCTTGAGCTTGAGGTCTTCGAGCTTGGCACCGAGCATCAGGCGGGTTGCGAGGCGGGCCATCTGGGTGTTACAGACCTTGGAGACCAGCGGCACCGTGCGGGATGCGCGCGGGTTGGCTTCGAGGACGAACACCTTGCCGTCTTCGATAGCGTACTGCATGTTCATGAGGCCGCAAACGTGGAGGGCTTCGGCAATCTTGCGGGTATAATCCTTGATGGTTGCCAAGTTTTCCTTAGTGATGGTCACCGGCGGGATGATGCAGGCGGAGTCACCGGAGTGGACACCGGCAAGTTCCACGTGTTCCATCACGGACGGGATGTAAACGTGTTCGCCGTCAGAGAGGGCGTCGGCTTCGCATTCCAAAGCGTTGTGGAGGAAGCGGTCGATGAGGAGCGGACGATCCGGGGTCACGCCAACAGCCTTCGCCACGTATTCGCGGAGCATGTTTTCGTCGTAGATGACTTCCATGCCGCGGCCGCCGAGAACGAAGCTCGGGCGGATCATCACCGGATAGCCACCGATCTGCTTGACGCAAGCGAGGGCTTCGTCGATGTTCGTGGCCATGCCGCTTTCCGGCATCGGGATGCCGAGCTGGTCCATCATCTTGCGGAACAAGTCGCGGTCTTCGGCGATGTCGATGGAGTCGATGCTCGTACCGAGAATCTTCACGCCTTCGTCGGAGAGGGCGCGGGCGATGTTCAGCGGGGTCTGGCCACCGAACTGCACGATCACGCCAGCCGGCTTTTCCTTGTGGTAAATCTGGAGCACGTCTTCAAGGCTGACCGGTTCGAAGTACAGCTTGTCGCTGGTATCGTAGTCGGTAGAAACCGTTTCAGGGTTGCAGTTCACCATGATGGTTTCGTAACCCATTTCGCGGAGAGCCATGGCAGCGTGGCAGCAGCAGTAGTCGAATTCGATACCCTGGCCGATTCTGTTCGGGCCACCGCCGAGGATCATGATCTTCTTCGGGTTGTTGGAAGCGGTAGATTCGTCCTTGCAGTTGTAGGTGCTATAGTAGTAGTACTGGTCCTTCACGCCGCTCACCGGCACTGCGCACCAGCCTTCGACCACGCCGAGTTCGGTACGCTTCTTGCGCACGTCCTTTTCGCGGATGCCGAGGATCTTCGCGATGTACTTGTCGCTGAAGCCGTCCTTCTTGGCCTTGATGAGGAGTTCGTCAGCAGGCAGGCGGCCCGGAGTCTTGAGCATTTCTTCTTCGAGTTCCACGAGTTCGCGCATCTGCTGCACGAAGTAGGCCTTCTCGTAGGTGGCGGCGAAGATTTCTTCGTCGGTAGCGCCCTTACGGATGGCTTCGTACATCTGGAAGTGGCGTTCGGAAGAAGCGGTCTTCATCATTTCAAGGAGTTCTTCCTTGCTCTTCTTGTTGAAGTCCTTGGCAAAGCCGAGGCCGGAGCGACCGTTTTCGAGGCCGCGGATAGCCTTCTGGAGGGTTTCCTTGTAAGTCTTGCCGATAGCCATGACTTCGCCCACGGCCTTCATCTGGGTGCCGAGGCAGTCATCGACGCCGCGGAACTTTTCGAATGCCCAGCGGGCGAACTTGAGCACCACGTAGTCACCGCTCGGGGTGTACTTTTCGAGGCTTCCATCGCGCCAGTACGGAATCTGATCGAGGGTGAGGCCTGCAGCGAGCTTTGCAGAAATGAGGGCGATCGGGAAGCCGGTAGCCTTGGAAGCAAGAGCGGAGGAGCGGCTGGTACGCGGGTTGATTTCGATAATCACCACGCGGCCGGTCTTCGGGTCGTGAGCGAACTGCACGTTGGTACCGCCAATCACGCCGATAGATTCCACAATCTTGAAGGCCTTTTCCTTCAGTTCTTCTTCGAGCTTCTTGTCGATGGTGAGGAACGGAGCAGCGCAGAAGGAGTCGCCGGTATGCACGCCCACCGGGTCGATGTTTTCGATGAAGCAGATGGCAATCATCTGGTTCTTGGAATCGCGAACCACTTCAACTTCCAGCTCTTCCCAACCGAGGATGGATTCTTCGATGAGGCACTGGTGCGTCATGGAGAGTTCAAGACCGTTACTGCAAATGGTGCGGAGTTCTTCCACGTTGTAGCAGAAACCGCCGCCTGCACCACCCATGGTGTATGCCGGGCGAACCACGACCGGGTAGCCGATTTCAGCCACGATCTTTTCGGCTTCTTCCACAGAGTGGCAAATGCCGGAGCGCGGGGTGTCGATACCGAGCTTCTGCATGGTTTCCTTGAAGATTTCACGGTCTTCGCCGCGTTCGATAGCGTCGAGGTTCACACCGATGACCTTCACGCCGTACTTATCCAGCACGCCGGCCTTGCTGAGTGCAGAGGCGAGGTTCAGGCCAGTCTGACCGCCCAAGTTCGGGAGGAGTGCCTGCGGGCGTTCCTTTTCGATAATCTGGGTGAGGCGGGCGACGTTCAGCGGTTCGATGTAGGTGGCATCGGCCATGACCGGGTCGGTCATGATGGTAGCCGGGTTAGAGTTCACGAGCACAATCTTGTAACCCTGTTCGCGCAGGGCCTTGCAAGCCTGGGTGCCGGAATAGTCGAATTCGCAAGCCTGACCGATCACGATCGGGCCAGAACCGATGATAAGGACTTTGTCGATGCCTTCAATCTTCATTTTGTTTTCTCCGTAAGACTAATAATTATTAAATCCAATAGATCCTTCGGCTTCGCCCTTCGGGCTGCGCTCAGGATGACATAAAAAAAACGCTGAACCAAACGGTTCAGCAACAATAAAATCAGAAAAACAATTAACCTTGGAAAAACCAATTGCGGTTGCGCAGTGGATTGCGCACTTTGCATTGCACGGGGGCAAGGGCATTGCAATATTTTGGTTCATCTTATCGTCTAGATTACACAAGGTTCAAACTTGCGCAAATATAGACAAAAAATGTAAGTTCTGCAATGGTAAAATCAAAAAATGTAAACCGTGCAGTGCAAAATCAGAAAAAACTATAAATCGTTATCGCTAGGCGTTCCCGTCTCAGCAGGTTCATCCTGGGGATCAACATCGTTACACACCGGAAGATTCGGATTTTCCAGGCAATCACTACGAGTTCCAGTTCCTTCTTCATATTCTGCACAGGCGATTACAGAAAAAAAAGAAAAAGCCAAAAGCAATTTAATAACATTTTTCATAGTACATTCTCGCTAATTAATTGACATTCAATAAGATAGAAAACAAAACGCAGTTGACAAAACTTAAAACTTAGATAAGCCCTTCAAAACACAAAAAAAAGCACCCGGGAGTCCCGAGTGCAAAAGCAAAATCGCTTTAAAGCAAAATTACTTCTTAGCAACCTTAGCCTTAGCAGCGTCAGCCTTAAGAGCAGCACCGGCCTTGAAGGACACGGTCTTGGAAGCCTTGATCTTGATGGTAGCACCAGTCTGCGGATTGCGGCCGGTACGTGCAGCGCGGGTCTTGACAGAGAAGGTGCCAAAGCCGATAAGCTGGACAGAAGCGTCCTTCTTCAAACCGGCGGCGATGCCATCGAGAACGGCGTCAACAGCGCGGCCAGCGGCAGCCTTGGATTCAATGCCTGCTTCCTTGTTAGCGAGGATGGCGTCGATGAGATCTTGCTTATTCATTTTATTAACTCCTTGAGTAGGTTAAGAATTTTATAGTGATATTATACTTTTTTTTTTGCGTCGCGGCACACTTTTTTTGAAAAATTTTTGAAAAATCCTTATAAAATCAAGCCTCGGGCGGTGGTTCGACTTCGGCCTCTACAATCGTGTCCGCTTTCTTCTGAATTTTGTCTAAGTACACAAGACACAGACAAGTGAATGGAATCGCAACAATCAAACCGAGGAATCCGAGGAGTTTTCCCCAGATAGAAAGCGACAAGAGAATGCCCACCGGCGGCAAGTTCATTGAAGAGCCCACAATCTTTGGCACCAAGAACATGTCTTCGATAATTTGTACAATCAGATAAACAACACTGACAAGCACCGCGACTTCCCAAAACGGCATGCCCTTATCGAGAGCGTAGACTACCGCTAGCAGTAGGGCTACAGGGATTGTCGCTAGTTGCAAGTACGGCACCATGTTCAAGGCGCCAGAGAACAGCCCAAAGGCGACTCCCATAGGCAGTCCGATGATTCCAAATCCGATTGCATACAAAATACCAACCGTCAGCGCGACCAAGGATTGTGCGCGGAAATAGCTGCCCATGAACATATCCATCTTCTTTCCAAAATCAGATGCACCTTCTTTATACCTTGTCGGAAATAGCTTCTTGATACCACCGCGAAGCTTAGGCATATCAAGCATGATGAACACGAGGTACATAAAAATCAAGATTGCACCAGAGAGCCATACAAACAAAGCAGACGTCTTGCTCAACACGTTCCATGCGCTCGGCAAGACCTTGCCCGCCACGGACTGCGCCGCATTCCAGAAGTCAAGGCTCTGCATGGCAGTCGCTACTTTGTCCCAAGAAATAAACGTCTTGATTTCTTGCCACAAGTTTTTAGGCACGAACATGGACAAACGATCTGCCCAAGTAGAATCGTTGAACAACTTTGGAATAAGTTCGCCCAGGTGCCTGATTTCGCCAACCACCATCGGCACGAAAATCCACACAGCTCCGCCCACCACAAGAATCATCAGCGTAAGCACTGCAACGACAGCGACAATACGGAACTTGACTTTACTCTGAATCTTGGTCACCAGCGGATCGAAAATGTACGCCACCAAGAACGCCGCAAAGAACGGAGCGAGCACGCCGCTCAAATAATTCAGCACCCAAAGCAGAATGCCGATACCAGCAGCCATAATCAAGACACGCATGACGCGGTCTACAGTCCAAATACGTTTCATTTTTTAGTCCTGAATTCCAGAGGTTTTACGCCATAAATTTTGGCGAAATCTTTTTCGAATGCGGCGGGATTCTTTTCGCCTACGGCAAGCGCGATTTCTGCAATCGAGCGGTCCGATTCTTTCAAGAGCTTGGCCGCATTCCCCATGCGAGATTTTAATTCGTTCAGTTTCTTTTCGCGGCTAGCGACGCAACCTGCGGAATTGCGAATCGTGAGCGAAACAAAGCCTGCATAAATCAACAGGAGCACCACGAGCGCCACAATCATGAGCGCTTTGAAGGTTCGATTTTCGCCCCAGAGTTTAATCGTACGCACCACGATTTCGTCGGGAATGCCGAGCATGGTTCCTTCGCCGTTCGTGATTTCAAAAAACATGCCGCGGTTCATGTAGCGTAGGCCATCGTCTTTGTCGAGGCCTTGCATGGCAAGCCACCATTCAGGCACTTTAAAATCGAGCATCGAAACGGAGGCGCGGCTCTTTTTGTCGCGAATAATCACAGGAGCTTGAGCCACCATCGGGCGGTAGCTTTGGTACACATTCTTTTTACTGTACACGGGGTCGTCATTCAAAATCTTGACGCCCACGCGCTGCATACGATTCGTTTCGACATCTATGACAAGCGAATCAAATTCCGAGAAGTCAAAGAATCCGTTTGCCGGACGGTTGTTGACCGAAAGCAAATTGATTCCGACACCTGCATACGGGTAAGCCATACCCGAGCGAATATTCACGCGAGCCGAAACCACAGAATCTTGCTTTGTAAGCTCTACAGTCGAAAAGCCACCCACGTTCGCGTCGGACACCGCATACACCTGGAATGTAGAGCCCGGGAACAGGATTTGTTCCGATGCGCTAAACTTGACAAACAGGCAAATCCAGACTGCAAGTAATACAGCCAGCGCAGCCGAAGCAATTATGATTTTTTTCATGCTTTAGGATCCGCCTTCTTGCTTTCGCTTTCCTTGTTGTACGAATGCGTGCGGCCAATCGCCACAATCATAAGCCCAAGCATCAAGAACATCACGACGCCAAAAGCAAAATTGCTCACGCCCTGTGCAGAGATTGCATAGAACTTGAGCGAGAATTTTTTGCCACGCGGGTGATTCCAGCCCGGAGCGATTTCGACGCGGGCAACCGTTTCTTGATGACGGCGGTTCAGTTTGCGGTCGATATGTTCGTCGTCGTACCAGAAGTCCGGCGTGTAGAACTGTTCGAACGGGAACGCAATACGCTGGCGGCCCTTGGTCAGCGGAATTTCTTTCATGAGCAGACGGAAGGTTCGCGGCTTCGTGATGTCGGTAACGTCGGGATCGAACGTCCAGACCTTCACCAAGATTTCATCGGTACCGCTAGATTCCAAATCCAAAATCAGCGAATCCACAAAAGTCCAGTTGCGATATTCCGCCTTCTCACCTTGACTGAGGTCAAACAAAAGTCCACACCAGGCGCTCTTGGTCGTATCGGCGCCAAGCGCACAGCTAAACGAAAGCGAAGAATCGGCCAAGGCAAACGTCACCTCAGACGAACCACCGTCGCCCTTGTCGTCGTATTCAAAGACAGAGGCGCCATCGTGCAACGGGAACACAGAATCGGTAAAGTGACGATCCGGCAAGGCAAAGTACACGCCCAGTATGACGGCGGCAATTGCCACTATTACAATGTAAGTCTTAGCCATTAGAATCTTCGGGTTCCAAAATGGGTTTCAAATGAAGGCTGTACTGCACCAAATCCAACGGATCTTCGTCAGGTTCCTTTTCACCAAACAGCTTATTAATCAGGGCATCGAGAGCACGGATAAAGAAGAAATGATGTTTCCCTTCTTTCGTAACCTGCTGGAACGGGTGTTCCAAAGTGCGCTTCAAGAGCGTGATGGTCATAGAAGGCGGCATGTGAAACATCTTGCAGCAAGTGGTAACCCTGCCGTCGTAACCGTAGTCCGGAAGTTTGCCGGCGACAAGCGGTTCACCGTGGTCAATGCAGCACGGATTTTCGCAAACCGGGTCTTGCACATTCTTGGCAAGCAATGCCTTGAGCCAGAGTTCACGGGACTTGTCAGTCAGGTCACTGCGAAAAGCCATGGTCTGGTCGCACGGGAAAAACGTTGAATAGCACTTCGGGCAAATACGCAAGTCCAAATGTTGGAACTTGATTTCTGCCACCTCTGATTTGCAATAAGGGCATGTACTCATGTACCCTAATATAATAACTATATTTGTGGCATGGCTAAAGTTGTACAGATTACCGCTGAAAATTTTGAAACCGAGGTCGCTCAGGCCTCTGAAACCCGCGCCGTAGCAGTCCTTTTCTCCTCTGCAGAATATCCTGACTGCGCGCCATATTCCCAATTGTTGGGCGCCCTTTCGACCAGCATGGACTTTACGCTTGGCGTTGTGAGTTGCGACGAACGCGAAAACATGCAACTGATTCAGGCATTCCGCGTGCGCTCGGTGCCCGAAGTTCACATTGTCGAAAAAGGTCAGATTGCAGACGTAATCCAGGGCGTGTTGCCCGAAGCAGACCTCAAGAAGCGTCTCGAAAAGTTCTTCGTGAGCGACGAAGCTCGTTTTCAGGCAGCCCTGGAAGACGCCATCGCCCAAAAGAATTTTGACCAGGCGCTCCCGATGCTCGACGAAGCACTCGCCAAGACCCCCGACGACAAGAAGCTGCAGCTCTTGTGGGCAAAGGCAAGCCTCGGCATGGGCGACACCGAAAAGGCAAAATCTGTACTCGCCAAGTTTACCGAAGCCGACGACCAGTACCGCGAAGCAAAATCGTTGCTGGAACTTCTCGATTTTCACGCCGAAGCCGCCAAGAAGGACATTCAGGGCAAAGAAGCGATCGTGTACCACGAAGCATGCAAGCTCGCCTGCAGCGAAGATTTTGAAAGTGCCTTGCAGGCATTCTTGAACTTGTACGTAGAAGCTCCGGAATGGAACGACGGCGCCGCGAAGAAGGCGATGCTTACTTTGTTCGGAGTTCTCGGCCCGAAGCACGAACTTACCTGGAAGTACCGCGCCAAACTCAACACGATGATGTTTATTTAAATCAGACGAGAGAACGGCTCTCCGAGCCTACAGACGAGAGACGAAAGATATTATATGGAATTAGACTTTAACCGCAGACTTTCGATTGCCCCGATGCTTGACTGCACCGACCGTCACGAACGATATTTTTTGCGGTTATTGTCCAAGCACATCTTGTTGTACAGCGAAATGGTCACGACCAACGCGCTGTTGCATACCGACCCGGACCAATTCTTGCGCCATCAGGAATTCGAATACCCCGCTGTTTTGCAGCTGGGCGGCAGCAATCCAGCCGATTTAGCCAAATGCAGCAAAATGGTCGAAGAATCCGGCTTTCAGGAAGTCAACCTGAATTGCGGCTGCCCTTCGGACCGAGTGCAGAACGGGAACTTTGGCGCATGCCTCATGAAAGACAAGAACCTAGTCGCCGACTGTTTTAAGGCCATGCAAGACGCCGTGAGCATTCCCGTGTCTATCAAGTGCCGTATCGGTGTCGACGAATTCGATTCTTGGGAATTTTTCCGCGACTTTATCGGCACCATTGCCGATGCCGGCTGCCGCGTGTTCATTGTTCACGCCCGCAAGGCATGGCTCAAAGGCCTGAGCCCCAAGGAAAACCGTGAAGTTCCGCCGCTGAACTACGATACGGTACACCGCCTCAAGGCAGAAATGCCGCAGTTGAACATTTCAATCAATGGCGGCATCAAGACGCTCGACCAGACGCTTGAACTGCTCCAAGATTTGGACGGCGTGATGGTCGGTCGCGAAGCCTACGAAAATCCATGGTTCCTGCGCGATGCCGATGAACGTATTTTCAACGACGCAAGCGCCGCCAAGCCCGAAAGCCGCAAGGCATTGCTTGAAGCCTACCTCCCCTATGTAGAGATGGAAGCCGCCAGCGGAACGCCCGCCACCATTTTGGTGCGCCACCTGTACGGCCTCTTTAACGGCAAGCCTGGCGCCCGCAAATACCGCCAGTACCTCGGCGAAAACGCCCCCAAAACAAAAAGCCCCGCGGAACTGATCCGCAGGGCAATGGACTTGGTTACTGAACCTTAGTCTTTTTGATTATTCAGCCACTTATTCGACAATCTTGGCGCTGAGTTCCTTCGTGTCGATGGAAGAAATCGTCGAACCATTCGTGAGAGAAATCTTGCGGATTTCAGCAGCGTTATACATAGCAACCCAAGCGGTGCTACCGTCAATCGCCACGATATCGTAGGGGTTTTCAGATTCGATGGCCTTTTGCCAAGCAACCTTCTTTGCGCTGGTATTCACCTTCGTAATGCTGCCCTTGCCCTTGCGGTCCATTACATACAGGCCACCATTGACTTCTACGATCTTCGTGTCGGTAGAGAACTGAATGCTTTCGTCGCTGATGTCTTCGCCATCAATCCAGTAAAGTTTACCGGCGTTAGCATAGTCGCTGATATAAACGAACACTTCGTGATTGATAACGGCAATACCAGCGGGCTGGTAACCCATTTCGTCGTCATAAAGGGCGGAGAGTTTCAGGCCGTTATAAGAATACGCCACCATCGGGGTCATAGCAAACGTGGTATAGTCAATGGAACCACGGTCGCCGATATAGAAGAGTTCACCCTTGGTGTCATAGTAAATGCCACCGCTGGCATCGACAACACCATCTATCCTCTTCACCGACTTGTCATTCAAATCAACTTCGGCAGCGGGAACATTCTGGTAAGCCTTGTAAACGGCAACAACAGCCTTGCCAGAAATCGGATCAACATCCATCATGTACACGCCACCGCCAAGCAGCGTACCGCTCACCCAAAGTTCAGACTTTTTCTTCTTCAGGTCAACCTTTTCGATACCGCGGTTTTCATCGGCGTCAATACCCCAAGAGGCATTGTATTCACCCTGCGTACCCACGAACACATTGCCATTCACAACCTTCACAACCTGCGGGTTCTTGGTCACAAGAGTAATGGTATCGAGAAGGGTACCGTCGCTCAACTTGTACATAGCGAGAAGACCCGGATCGTTGAAGATAGCGGTATATCCATCATCGCCAACTTCGTAGCGCTGGAACACGGCGAACAGCGTATCGCCAGAAACTTCCAGGTCGGCGGCAAACGGCGTATTAGCCAGGTAGGTCACCTTCGGTTCAACAGAGCTGCTGGATTCCGGTTCTGCAGAAGAACTAGATACCGGAGCTTCGGAACTGCTGGATTCTACCTTTTCGCTAGAACTGGACTTTTCGTCTTTCTTTTCGCTAGAGCTAGAGTTGTCATCCTTTGTGCTGGAGCTGGACTTGTCGTCCTTCTTTTCGCTGGAGCTGGACTTTTCATCCTTCTTTTCACTGGAGCTAGAAGTAGCCTTTTCAGAGCTGCTAGACTTTTCGTCTTTCTTGACAGAGCTGCTGGACTTGTTCTTGCTGGACTTGACAGAGCTAGAGCTCTTGGCGTCGTCAGAATCGCTGCTCAGGTCTTCGTCGTCCAGGCAGTTTTCGTTGTCCAAGCATTCAATGCCTGCCGAGGAACTGTTGTCGTCACCGCAAGCGCCCAAGTAGAACGCGAACGATAACGCCGCTAGTGTTGTGAGTATCTTTTTATTCATTATTGCTCCTTTCTGGCTTTACGCTATTTTAGCGCGGGGGCTAGAACCCCTGTATGATTGTGAACTTGTATTCCCTACCCGGAGTCGGATAAGGGGTAAAAATGTTTCGATATGTTTCGTCTGATATATTGTTGACCGCAAAAACGAGGCGTGTCTTATTCCACGGTTGCCAAGCAAGCGACGCATTGTAATGCGCCACTGGAGGCTGTCTCGTAAAGTTCATGCGGTCACTATAAATTCTTGACCTGTAATCCATCGAGAACGTGCTACTCAAATGCAGAGGCAAGAACACTGTACCTTCGGCATAGTAGCTGTGCACCGGTTCTCCCGGCAAAAGATTCCCGTTATAGGCCTTACTTAAGCCATCATCACGCGGGTCTTGAATGGTTGCTCGCAATACGGTCTGGAAAAAATCAACCGGACGACTATCCAATTCCAGTTCTACCCCGCGAATAACGGACTTGTCTACATTGAAAGCCTTCATCATATTGGTGCTAATCAACCAATAAATTCCGTTTTCGGCATGGGTTTCAAAGTATGTGGCACGGAATACAGAGCGCTGTTTCGGGGTAGACAGATAGAGCCCTGCCGCAAACTTCAACGCGGATTCATCTTTCAAAGTCGGATTCGAAAGCGTTCCCGGATACATGCCATAAAGTTCCATCAATTGCGGCTGTCTGTAGAAACGTCCGAACGAAGCACTTCCGCCAATCCACGAATCTTTTTTGCCCAATTTCGCCTGCACCATTCCGGCCCAGCTCAAATCACGCTCGGTCGCATCGCTTATCAGCGCCGCCCCTGTAGTCATCTGGAATCTGCCGCCATCAATATCATCAATCGACTTCAGCACATTGCCCTCGGCCAAAAGCGAGAACCACTGCGTAAAGGAATATTCCACATTGCCCGCCACAGAACCCGTATAACGATTCAGGCTGAAATCTTGCGCCGGTCCGCGCGCTTCCCAGAGTTCAGCACTTCCTGCCAATCTAAGGAAAGCCTCAAGATTTCCGCGGTACAAAGTTGCAGAAACCTCGGGCATCGCCCTATACCCTGCAAGGCCAAGTACCTTGAAATCTTGCGACAGGTAGCCGATTTTATCCAACGGATAATACGATTCCGACGAATTCTTTTCGAATCTTCCCGTAATGCCAGATTCAATCAGCAAGCAATCAAAATATTCGGGGAATTCCAAGCGGTACGAAAGTTGGCCCATGTCGCCCGTAAACTTTGCCACATTGGTCTGCAAGTCTTCGGTACCGGGATTGCCCGCTTCGGTGTGCATAATGTTTCCGGACAAAGTCGAGAAAAATCCACCGCTATGAAGCATGCGGTATTGAATGTTTCCGGAATACTCCGTGAATTCCGCATTTTTTCTTCTGTCCTTAAAATCGTCTTCGTCATTATAAAGCGTGCCGTTACGATTGTCAAATTCGTAATCGTTGTCGCTGTGGCGCATCGAAGCGGTTGCCGAGAACTGCACGCTGTCGGTCACACTTGCACTCACCTGGGCAGAGCCTTCGAACGTATTGTGCGAGCCAAAACTTGCAAAAACGCGACCGGTCGGCACGCGAGACGCCTTAATCGCACTTTTAGTCACAAAGTTGATAACGCCGCCGACACCCGAACCTCCATACTTAGCCGGAGTCCGGTCTTTGTAGACTTCGATTTTTTCAATATTGTTGAGGTCAATGGCGCCAAGGTCAGCAGCACCGCCGCCCGCATCGTTGAGCGGCATGCCATCAATGCAAATCAAGATGTTCCTTGCCGCAACGCCACGGATGCTCACCGTCTGAAAACTGCCCATGCCCCCCTGCGTATACCCCTGAATTCCCGAAAGCGACGACAGAATTTCTGTGGCAGACAAGCCACGGCCTTCCCAAGCGGAAGGGCTAATTTCCATATAGTCAGTGCCAGAAACAGCAACACCAGATACCGAAGGTGCTGTCACCTCGGTCGAACCAAGATCCTGTACAGGAGCGGACTCATCGACCGCCACGTCTTTTGACATGACCACGGTCTGTGCAAAGGGGGTTCCCCACGCACAACACAAAAACACCGCAACCATAGCGGCTTTGTAGAATGACGTCGTTCGCATCGTTCCTCAAAAAGCGTTTCCCACAGTTCTTCTGGCTCGGGGCTCAATCTACTTCCGGCTCCTTCACACCTTTGCAGGCATTGGTTCATGCCGGTTTCGTCCTCCCTTACAGCGGCGCGACCGCTCCCGGCTTTCACGGGATTCTCTCCTTGCAGGCCACCCAGTAGGGCTCCTGCATGGGCTTTTCAGGGCACAGGAAACTTTTCGCGTTCAAATATAGAAATATTTTTACAATTTGCTATATTTAGGCGTATGACAGCAGAAGAACTCTATAAACGTCTTAGCTCTATCCAGCCGGGCGCTGTGCTTTGCACCTATTCCATGGAAAAATGCGAACAGATGCTCCCGCTCATCAACGAAATCAACGAACTCAAGAAGGAACGCGACGCCGTGATTCTCGCCCACAGCTATGTGGCCCCCGAAATCATTTTGGGCGTTGCCGACTACGATGGCGACAGTTTCAAGCTGAGTCAAGACGCCACCAAGGTGAGCGCAAAGACAATCGTGTTCTCTGCCGTGCGCTTTATGGGCGAAACCGCCAAGATCTTGAACCCGACCAAGGACGTTCTGATTCCGGGCCCGCTTACGGGTTGCAGCCTCGCCGACTCCATTACCGGCGCAGAAGTCAAGGCTCTCCGCGAAAAGTATCCCGACCACACCTTCGTGTGCTATATCAACACCACCGCCGACGTGAAGGCGAACTGCGATGTGTGCGTCACCAGCAGCAACGTGATGAAGATTGTCTCTAGCCTCGAAAACGACAAGATTGTGTTCGTACCCGATGGTCTCATGGGCCAGAACCTGATCGATGAAATGCAGAAGCGAGGCATCAAGAAAGAAATCGTGCTCCACAGCGGTTGCTGCTACGTGCACGAAACCTACGATTCCGAACTCATCAACTTCTTCCGCAGCCAGAATCCGGGCCTCAAGGTGGTGAGCCACCCCGAATGCCACCCGGGCGTCGCCCTTTTGAGCGACTACGTGGGCAGCACCGGCCAGATGGTGAACTACATCAAGGAACAGCCCGAAGGCACCCCGTTCCTGCTGCTCACCGAATGCGGTCTGAACGCACGCATGCAGTACGAATTCCCGAAAAAGACCTTTATCGGCAGCTGCAGCATGTGCAAATACATGAAGTCGAACTCGCTCGAAAACATTCTTGAAACGCTCCGCCACCCGGAAAAGGCCCAGCACGTGGAACTCGACGAAAGCGTGCGCGTTGCCGCCAAGAAGTGCATCGACGCGATGTTCTACTACGCAGCCAAGTAGGGGTTACTGGTTAGGGGTTAAAAAATGAAAAAGCTGAAAGTCATTGCATTGTTAATTTGCCTTTGTGCCGGACTCACATTCGCCGACGAATATTACTGGCCGCGTAGCTACTACGCCACCGCAGGCTTTGGCGTCATGGTTTCCAAGGGTGACTTTAACGAGCATGCCATCAAGGGCAAAGATTCCGCAGGCGTTGTCGGACTCATTCACCCGCCTGCATTAGAATTCATCGCGACTCCGGACTTTATGCTCGGCGTAAACCTCGGTGCATTCTCTTTCGGAATCGGATTCCAATACTGGACTTCGGATCAGGTTCTTGCCGACTTTCCCGACGAATCCTACGAACAGTCGACCCGCATTTGGCGCGCCAGTCTCGAAGTTACATACAACTTATTCTATCCGGACTTTTTCCAGATTGGCCTTGGTCTCGGATATTCCTACAACAGCGTAAAATCCGAAAACGCCGCCATATTCAGCGACGGCATATACGACGCCGAATTCATGGGTTCTGCAGTCGCATTCATCGCCAACCTGCATTACTATATTACCGAGCACATCGCCATGGTTCCCTCTATCAAAGTTTACGAAAGCTGGTTTAAAAATGTACATTGCTCCAGAGTCGACAACAACGATTTAGACCCGTATCTGTGGCAAACCTTCATTTTAGCGGATCTTTCGATACAGTATCAGTTTTAACCCAAGGCGCCCACCCGGCGCCTTTTCTTTTTCTATCTTTGGCCGCGTATGAAAAAGCTCGCTTTAATCGCCACATTATTTTTAGGGGCCAGTTCCATTTTCGCCATGGACGCAGATGGCTGGGCCACCGAACGCGAAACCATGTCCGCTTTCGATAGCCGCTTTGGCGATCGTACCGGTTACGTCAAGCCCATTGTCGACAACCTGGGTAACGTGCTCAACAGCAACTGGTTCGTAAGCGCTTCTGTGCCGCAGAGCTTTACCTTCGAAGCGGGCCTCCCGATTTCGATTATCCCTATTAATGACGACGACAGAACGTACACCCAAAACGGATTCGAACTTCCGACCATTTTTGGCGATCACGGCGACCCCACGAACATGCTGGACAGAACCACATACGGTAACGAAACCCTTAACGGTCTCGGCGTATTCACTTATCCCTACCTGCAGCTGGGCGCAAGTTTCTTCCATTTCCGCGCTGTTATCCGCGGAATGTACTTGCCTTCTATCAGCGAACTGCGAAAATTCAGCCTGTTCGGTTTCGGATTCCAGTACAGCTTCGGTCACTTTTTCCAGTACATGCTCCCGAGAGCAGCCCAACCGCTCGACATAAGCATCGTATACGGTCACAACTCCAGCGCCATCGGCTACAGCCCCGAAGATTTAGATGGCGAACTCAAGCTCGACATTTCAACGAACAACTTTGCATTCGTTATCGGTTACAAGCCTTTCAACTTCTTTGAAGTCATGATGTCGCTCGGCTACCAGGGCGCCGAAATGAAAGCCTCTGGCGAATTCTATCAAACGGTAGGCCTCGCTGTCGAAGGCGCCGAACCTATCAAGATGACCGATATCGAGCCCGATGTCAAAGTGAAGGGCAACAATGGTTTCCGCTTTGGCATTGCCATCGCACTGCAGCTCGGCAAGTCGTTCCACCCGGTCGTGGGCTACGATTACGCCGGCAAGTCGAGCTACACAACGAACATTCTGTACTTCAGACAGCAATTTGGCACGGACAAGACTCCCGACGAAATCGCTAAGGATAAGGGTTATGTCCGCGGCGGGAACGTGAAAACGCAGTCCGACGAAACCGAGGCTCCGGCAGAAGAACCTGTAGAAGCTCCGGAAGTCCCCGCTGTTGAAGAATCGGAAGCTCCCGCAGCAGAAGAAGATTTTTAAAATTAAGAACAAACCTCAAAAAGAAGGCATAACATGATTACATTCCTGATTGGTATCGCGATTCTTGTCGGCGGATACTTCACTTACGGAAAATTCGTTGAACGTGTCTTCGGCCCCGATGACCGCAAGACTCCCGCCCTCGAAAACCCGGATGGCGTTGACCGCGTCCCCATGGCGCACTGGAAAAACGTCCTCATCCAGCTTTTGAACATCGCAGGTATCGGTCCTGTGATTGGCGTGATTCTCGGCATCAAGTTCGGCGCCATCGTCTTCATTTTGCTGCCTATCGGCAACGTGCTTGGCGGTGCCGTGCATGACTACTTCAGCGGCATGATCAGCATGCGCAACAACGGCTACAACGTGCCGGCACTTTCCCGCAAGTTCCTGGGCAAAGGCCCGGCCAAAATCGTGATGACGCTAATCTCGGTCGCCCTGATTTTGGTGGGCGCCGTCTTCACCAACACGCCTGCAGCCCTCATCAACACCCCGATTCTTGCCGGTTCTGCGGTATCGCCCACTTTGTTCTGGATTGCCGTCGCCTGCATTTTCGCCTACTACTTTGCAAGCACCTTCTTCCCCATCGACAAGATTATCGGCCGCATTTACCCGATTTTCGGTGCGCTCTTGATTCTTGCATCTCTCGCTATTTTCGTGGGGATCATCCCGAACTTGAACGTTCTCGACAACTTCTGCTTCAACGACATCATGAGCAATTTCCACAAGCATCCGGGCGGACAGCCGATTATCCCGATGCTCTTTGTGACAATTGCCTGCGGTATCATTAGTGGTTTCCATAGCACGCAAAGTCCGCTTGTCGCCCGCACCGAAGTCACCGAAAAGACTGGTCGCCAGACTTTCTACGGCATGATGATTATCGAAGGTCTGATCGGTATGATTTGGGCCGCCGGTGGCATGTTCATTTACCACCAGATGCCGGAACTCTTAACCGGCGCTTCGGGCGTTAAGGTCTTGAGCATTCTCGTTTCTACCGTGATTCCCTGGGCTCCGATTTCGATTCTCGTTGTCGTGGGCGTGATTGTTCTTGCTATCACTAGTGGCGACACCAGCCTTCGCAGCCTCCGTCTCACGATTGCAGAACTCACCGGAATGGAACAGACCTCTGTCAAGAACCGTTTGCTCCTTACCGTGCCGATGTTTGCCATCTGCGCTGCCATCATTTTCTGGAGCAACCTGAACCCCGAAGGATTCAACATTCTGTGGAATTACTTCAGCTGGAGTAACCAGCTCATGGCCGTGTGCAGCCTTTGCGTGGCCACGGTTTACCTGCGCAGCAAAAAGAAGAACTTCTGGATTGCACTTATTCCGTGCATGTTCATGACCTTCATTACCTGCGACTACATTCTTTGGGTGAGCCCCGAAAACCTGAAGGGCGCTCCGCTCGGATTCGGTCTCGACTACAAAACCGCCCTTGTGATTGCCCTGCACGATGCAGCCATTCTCGGATTCCTGCTTTGCACTCGCGGCAAATACCTTACCAAGATGGAAGGTTTTGATCCTGACCGCTGGAACCCCGAACTGGACGAAGGTAAAGTTCCCAAGGCACGATAAATCGCGTGATTCTCGAAGGAACCGTCAAGTCCATCACCTTTCACAGTCCGCAGAACGGATTCACCGTCCTGCGGATTATTGATAGTAGCACCAAGAAGGTAGTCGTCGTCACGGGAACCTTGCCCGAACTTTCCGTAGGCGAAAACCTACGCTTTGAAGGCGAATGGGGTCGCCACCCCAAATTCGGCGAACAGTTCCAAGCAAAGCATTTCGAAATCGTCGAAACCCAGAACAACAATTTAGCCGCCTACCTCGGCAGCGGCCTTTTTCCGGGAATCGGCCCCAAGACAGCCCAAGCCATCGTCGACGCTTTTGGCGAAGAATTGCGCGACATTCTCGACTACGAACCCGACCGCTTTCGTGCCAAGAAAATCAAGGGTCTTTCAGCCGCCAAGGTAGAACAGTTCCTCGCCAGCTGGCAAGAAAATCGCCACAGCCGCGAAACCTTATTGTTCCTGTACAATCACGACATCACAGGCTCTGTCGCCAAGAAGCTGTGGATGAAATTCGGGCAGGACACCATCAGCAAAATCCGCGAAAACCCCTACATTCTCTGCGAAGAAATCTGGGGAATCGGATTCTTGAAGGCCGACGAAATCGCGATGAAAGTCGGCATCCCGAAAGACAGCCCCATGCGCATGCAAGAAGCACTTCTCTACTCGTTGCAAGAAGCATCGCTTTCGGACGGTCACTGCTATTTGCCAAGCAACGATTTAATCGGACGCACCCTCAAGAACTTGCGCATTGACGTCACCGACGACGATGCAATCCAGAATTTGCTGGAACAGTTCAAGCGAATTTGCGAAACGGGCCGCATCAAGCGCCACGGCGACGATTGTTTCTTTCCGCCGCTCGACAATGCGGAGCAGAAAATCGCCGAAATCATCAAGCGCAGACTCAACGAAAACGAATTGCCCACTTACGGCTTTGAGCGCGAACTCGTCGACTGGGAACGCGAACATAAATTCAGCTTTCACCCGGTGCAGCGCGAAGCGATTCGCCTTGCCACAGCACACAAGATTTGCATCATTACCGGCGGCCCAGGCACCGGCAAGACGACGATTCTCAAAGGAATCCTTCACCTTGCCCGCAAGATGGGCGAAAACATTCTGCTCGCCGCCCCGACGGGCCGCGCGGCCAAGCGCATGGGCGACTGTTGTGGCGACAAGACCTACACCATCCACCGTCTGCTTGAAGTCGACCCCGTCACCAAGAAATTCAACAAGAACGAGTTCAATAAGCTCGATTGCAATTTGCTCGTCGTCGACGAATTCAGTATGGTAGACACCTGGCTTGCGGCCTCGCTCCTCGACGCCGTTCCCGAAACAGCCCGCATCGTCTTTGTTGGCGACGCCGACCAGCTCCCGAGTGTCGGCCCCGGCAACGTACTCAACGATCTGCTGCAGTGTCCGCGCATCCCAAGCGTCCGCCTGCAGCACATCTTTAGACAATCCGGCGATAACGACATCGCCGACAAGGCCGCTAAAATCAATCAGGGCATCACGCCCGCCCCGATCGAAGGTCCAAACTTCCACTTCGTTCCGTTCGAAACGCCCGAAGAAGCCAAGCAGCATTTACAGCGACTGATCGCGACCGGCGTGCGCAGCAAAATCGATATCGACCTCAAAACCGACTTGCAGATTCTCGTTCCCATGCGCAAAGGTCCCCTCGGCATTATCGAGCTAAACCCGTTCCTGCAAGACCTGCTGAATCCAGGAGTTCCTCGCCACAAGATGGTCGGCATCGGCTGGAGCGTAGGCGACCGCGTCATGCAAATCAAGAACAACTACGACAAGAACGTGTTCAACGGCGACGTCGGAATCGTCTACAGCATCTACAAAGAGAAACGCAAAATCGCCGTCTTCTTCGACGAAAAGCTCATCACCTACCAAGATGACGAACTCGACGAACTGCAACTCGCCTACGCCTGCACCATCCACAAGAGCCAGGGCAGCGAATACCCCGCTGTCATCGTAATTCTCGATTCCAGCCACTACGTGATGCTACAGCGCAACTTAATCTACACCGCCATCACCCGCGCGAAAGGCCACGTGTGGATTCTTTCTGCCCCCGGCGCCTTCCACCAGGCCGTCCGCAACAACCGCAGCACCCGCCGCTACACGCGCCTTAAAGAAAGACTCAATTAAAAAAATCCCGCAGATTTCTCTGCGGAATTTTCAATACTATTTCTAACAGCGATTACAAATCAACCACTTCAGTCCAGCCAAACGGGTCTTCCGCTTCACCGAACTGGATAGCAGTGTACTTCGTGAAGAGTTCCGTGCAGACCGGGCCCGGATTCTTGCCGTCACCGTAGGTGAATTCCTTGCCGGCAACCGGATCCACAATCTTCTTGATCGGGGTAATCACGGCGGCGGTACCGCATTCGGCAGTTTCGGAGAATTCAGCGAGTTCTTCGAACGGAACCTGGCGGCGTTCCACGGTGTAGCCGAGGTATTCAGCCAGCTGCTGCAAACTCTTGTTGGTGATAGACGGCAGAATGGATTCGGACTTCGGGGTCACGTAGGTCTTGCCCTTGATACCGAAGAAGTTTGCCGGACCGCATTCGTCGATGTACTTCTTTTCCTTCGCATCCAGATAGATGGTGCTGGAGTAGCCGAGTTTCTTGGCTTCTGCAAGGGACTGGAGGCTAGCAGCGTAGTTACCGCCGACCTTCACCGTACCCGTACCCTGCGGAGCAGCGCGGTCATAGTTGCGGCTAATCATCATGTCCACCGGCTTGAACCCGTCCTTGAAGTACGGACCCACCGGAGTCACGAACATCATGAGCAGGTATTCGTCGGCAGGCTTCACACCCACTTCCGGGCTCATACCGATGAGGAGCGGACGGATGTAGAGCGTTGCACCGTAGCCATACGGCGGAACAAAGCGCTTGTTGGCCTTCACCACGGTGTGAACCATTTCGCGGAACAATTCAACAGGCGGAACAGCCATGAGTACGCGGTTAGCCGTGTTCTGCATGCGCTTGGCGTTTTCGTCGACGCGGAAAATACGGACCTTGCCGTCCTTGCCCGTGTAAGCCTTGAGGCCTTCAAAACCTTCCTGGCCGTAGTGCAAGCAGGTGGCGGCCATGTGGATGCTGATGTCCTTGGAAGAAGAAAGTTCAACCTTGCCCCACTTGCCATCGCGGTAGTAGCAGCGGACATTGTAATCGGTATCGTAATAACCGAAGGGGAGCGTCTTCCAATCGACAGTGTTCAAATCAAGCATATATTCACCTTTTTGTGCAATTTGTGCATTTTTAAAGGTATCATTCGGTACCGCACAGAAAAATACAATTATCGGGGGCATTTTGGCTTGCTTTTTTATAAAAAAGGGGGAAGAATCCCCCTGGTTCGCACTACGTTGCTCTCCACCCTCTCTGCGGGCGCTCGCCGCCCCGCAACGCCCCGGCTAATTGTCCTTCACGCAACGGACAGAAAATCGCATATTCCATGTTTGACTATCAATGGCCGCGTAATCTTTATCATAAGACAAGCTTATATCAATTGCGAATTCGCTATAGGTCTGGGATTCAGAAGAACTCCAGAAATTAGCACTGTATCCCTCATTGCCATCAATAATTCCATTGTCATTCACATCTCCACTAGGGAGCGCCGCAAAGGAATAGGCATCCGAGCCATTTCCGTTGTCATACCAGCCGCTAGAAGATTTAAGCAATGCGCCTGCCGTTTCTTGGTCGCCAATTGTGGTAAATAAAATTTCAAATTCATCTCTTGTCGGCAGATGCCAGCCACTCGGGCAAGCATTTTTCGCAGCAGACCAGCTATAACCACGACCATATTCGGAACATTTGGTCGTGTCACGATAGGAGCAGCTACTGTTCAATGTATTATAGTTCAAGTTTTCCGCCATCCAGGTCTGCGTACCGATGGTCACAGTCTTGTAGGTCTGCCCATCACGTTCGTCAGTCATAGTCCCCGTAACTACAGTCGAAGGATCTACATACCCCTCGGGAACACCGCTACTCGAGGAAGACTTCGTCGAACGGCTCGAACCATCGCAGTCCCCGCAAACAGACGAAGAGGATTTTTCACTCGGGTCTGTGGCTGGCGCTGAACTATTAGAGTCATCGTCACAGGCAACAAACAAAACTGCCGAAAGCAACAACGCAAAGATCTTTTTCACAGAAAACCTCCGGTAACTTCAAATCAAATACTCGGACAAAATATAATTCTTTTACGGATTGAACAGGAGATGCCGTCCCCGTTCCGAGAATCATATCCACTAAGCAGCAAAGCTGCAAGTGACTATTGTCATCAGTGCGGCAAAACAAATAGAGGTTTTTCTTCATATCTAGATTTTGCGTTGGCAAAATCGAATCCGTGTGGCAATGATAGGGCGAATAAATTCTATCTTACTCGTCGATGAATTCCCTTTTGCAAAAAGCAATCGAAGGCAACCGCCTCTCCCCCGCCGAAGCACTCGACATTCTGAAGAACGCCCCGTGGACCGAGGTGACCGAGGCCGCCGATATCGTGCGCCACCGCATAAACCCCGGCAACAAGGTGGGCTACACGGCTTTCCGCATCATCAACTACACGAATGTCTGCGAAATCACTTGCAGTTTTTGCAGCTTTTGCCGCCCGGCGCATAGCCCAGAAGCCTACGTGCTTAGTTTGGACGAAATCCGCCAGAAGACCCTTGAAGCAAAAGCCAAGGGCGCCGACCAGATTTTTCTGCAGGGCGGCGTGAATAAGGACATTCCGCTCAGCTACTACACCGATGTCCTGAAAATGCTTACACAGGAAATGGGCGTAAAAGTTCGCGGTTTTTCGCCAGTGGAACTGGTGCGCATCGCCGAATTCAACGGAATTTCGCTCGACGAGCTGCTAGATATTCTTAAGGACGCAGGTCTCAGTTCCGTTCCGGGTGCCGGCGCCGAGATTCTCTCCGACCGCATGCGCCAAATCCTGAGCCCGAAAAAGTTGCCCGCCCAAGTCTGGTGCGACACGCTTGCCGCCTGCCACAAGAAAGGGCTCCCCGGCAGCGCAAACATCGTTTTCGGTAGCGTCGAGACGCCCGAAGAAATCATCGAGCATCTGGATTACGTGCGCAAGACTCAAGATATTGCAAACGGGTTCAAGAGTTTTGTGGTCTGGACATTCCAGCCGCAAACCGACAAGTTCCCGATCCGCCACGTGCGCGGCGACGAATACCTCAAGCTTCTGGCGCTTTCGCGCCTGTACCTCGACAACATCCCGCATATCGAAGTTTCGCTCCTCGGCATGGGGCTTTCTTTAGGTGAACTCGGGCTGCACTGCGGCGCCGACGACATCAACAGCATCGTCATCGAAGAAAACGTGCTCCAGAACCACGGCCTCACGACCATCGAACAAGCCGAAAATTTCATCAAAAACGCCGGTTTTACCCCCTACCGCCGCTCCCTTAACTTCGATTAAGGCAAATTTCGCCTCAATTTGGGCAAAAAAAACACCGGTCAGCCATAGAAGCGTAACCGGTTAATCACCAGAGAGAGAAAAACTAAAAAAAATAGCCAGGCGGCGAATTAAGCGCGCTTGGCGTACTTCTTGAAGCTCTTGACCAGCAGGGCAGCGAGAATGCAGTACATATTTCCTTCCATCCTTTATTTTCGACGTTTTATCGCCATTTTTTAACAGCGCGCCAAATTTAACAAAAATTTACTAACGCGTCAAGGGGAAAAAGTATATATTCAGCGACTTTTTTCCAAAAATTTCATTTCCTTCTTTCAGGGCGTTGCGGGATGTGCCCGCAGAGGGGGTAGCGAAAGACGAAGGCTGTAGCGAGGGGGAGACCTCCCCCCTTTTCTTTGTTTTTCAGGCTAAAATTTGGTAAATTTGGGGCATGAAACGAATTATCTTATTTTGCCTAGCCGCTGCCCTGTGCGTATCTGCACGGCCGTCCCTGCAAGTGGACCGGGAACGCGTGGAATCGGGCAAGACCTTTGGACTCCAGCTCGTATTCCCTTTAGCAGAACTTCCTGAAAACCGTAGCGATTTGCAGATGGAACCTGCAAACGGATTCACCCTCATGGGAATCGACAGTACCGACCAGGTGATTCGCCCCAGCATGGAAGACATGTTCAATTCGTTTTTCAGTGGCGGAAGTCGCGGCGGTTACAAAGCCCGCGTTTACACCTTTAAGCTGAAAGCCCCGAAAAAGACGGGCCGACTCAGCGTCGGACAGATTTTCTTGACCATCGACGGACAAAAACGCAACCTTACCGGCGATGTTCCTATTACCATTCAGCGCGCCTACACCGACGACGCTCTGGCCGTTAGCCTGACTCCGAGCAAAAAGTCCATTTACGAAGGCGAACAGTTCAGCGTGACGCTCGGATTCCACACCTACGAACACTTTGAAGGCGGCCTGCAGGCCACCGACATGAACACGGGCGACGATTTTATTGTACACCGTAGCGATCTTTCGAACATGAAGTTCGAACCGGTCGAAGGCAGCCGCCGCGAAATGCAGGCAAGCGCCAAGTTCGCATGGCTCAGCCCCACCAAGAGCGGCAACCTGCAAATTCCGCCGTTCAAGTTCAAGTACACCAAGCGCGGCGAACCCAAGGTAGTCGAAGAGAAAAAGCAAATGGGCGGCATGTCGTTCCATGCTCAATCGATTCGTCAGGAATCTGTCGAAACCGAAACGCAAACCCCCACGGTGAACATTACGGTAAAGCCGCTGCCTACCGAAGGCAAGCCCGCCAACTTTAGCGGCATGGTCGGTAGCTACACCTTTAACGCAGACTTCGACCGCACCAACCTCAAGGTCGGCGAAGCAATGACTCTCACCATCAACATCAAGGGTGACGGTCTGCCTGGATCCATTACCGACCCCAAGCTCCCCGACTTCGGCGAGTTCCGCTCGGTGCCGCCCGAAAACGAAATCAACAAGAAGATTGTCGGCAACAAGGTAGTGACCACCAAAAACATTCGCGTGTTCCTGTACCCCAAAAAGAAGGGCGAATTCACCATTCCCGAAATTTCTTACTCTTGGTTCAACCCAAGCAAAAAGAAGTACGAAACCGCTAAGGCTGGCCCCTGGAACGTCGTCGTAGAAAAGGGTGAAGCCGCTGCCGAGGCTATCTTCCAAGCGCCGGTCGCCCAAGGCCCCGCTGCCGTGCAAAAACAAGAAATTGAATCGCTGGGTTCCGACATTCGCTTTATTCACAAGGTGAACGACGCCAGCGACTCAACCGCCCCCTACAAGAGCTTTCTTTACTGGGTGATTTTTGCCGCCGCGATTCCGTTCTACTTGATTGTAACGTTTGCCGTGCGCAGCCGCCGCAAGCACAACAGCGATGCCGCCCTGGTGCGTAAGGGCAAGGCCGACAAGATGCTCAAGGCCCGTTTTGCAAACGCCCGCGAAGCCTTAAAGAAGGGCGACGCCAAGGCACTTTACGCCGCCCTCGAAAACGGTTTGATTGATTACCTAAGCGACAAGACCAACCTGGAATTCAAGGGCATGACCCGTCCGCAAATGAAGGAAGAACTGGCCAAGCTTGGTATTAAGGCCGAAACGATTGCCGCCATTGACAGCTGGCTTGAAAAGTGCGCGTTCGCGCGTTTTGCTCCGGTGAATCCGACCAAGGACGAACAGGAACAAATGTTGAAAGATGTCGAAAAATTGTGCGAAGGATTGAAGGTATAATATGAAAATGAAAGTATTTATCTTTTTCGCCATGATGGTCGCTTTGGCGACAGCAGGTTTTGCGGCAGATCATTGCAACGGAATTGAATCCGGCGTCGTCTATTATAACGAAGGCGAATTCGAGCGAGCCATTGACGAATGGCGCACCTGCGTTGACAACGGCACCGAAAATTCGGACCTCTACTACAACTTGGGCAACGCCTACTTTAGAGAAGGCAAGATCGGTTTCGCCATTTACTATTACAAGTCGGCTCTGCGCCTCGCCCCCAATAACGACGACATTATTCACAACCTCAAGTACGCGCAGGCCATGACCCGCGACAAGGTTGAAGAAGACGGCGAAGAAAACCCGCTTTTGGCAGGACTTTTCAAAGCCCACCATGCGCTTTCTTTAAGGACGCAAATGTGGGTATTGCTCGGGATTTTCTGGGCAATTGCACTCGCCGCAATCGCAAGACGCATCAGTCGTAGCGGTAGGGCAAAGAACGTGCTGATTGGCGCCATGTTTGCGCTGTCTAGCATTTTCTGCATTATCGCCATGAGTGCCGGCTACAAGATTTTTGTTGCCGAAACCGACATCGAAGGCGTCGTAACCGCCAAGGATGCCGACGTGACCAGCGCCCCGAACAACAAATCGCAAACGCTGAACACGCTTTCTGAAGGTACCACATTCGAAGTGCTTTCGGAACAGGGCGGTTTCGTCGAAATCCGCCTCGGTGAAAAAATCCGCGGTTTTGTCAAAACGAGCGACGTCGGAATCGTAAAGTAGAAGAAACGTTTATTCGTTTGCACAAAAAATTCTAACACGCTTTTGCCGAATAGTCCCTAATTTCGGCGTTTAAATCGGTACAACGCAAATAACTTGTTATTTATTGCGCCACGGCCAACGGGCAGGTATTTTTCTTAGTATGAAAAACACTTCTCTTTCGGCCATCATCTCTGTCTTGACTTTGGGCTTTTTTGCGGCATCAAACGCGCAAGACAAAGTCACTCCCGTAAAATTCTTCGACGAAAACGGCGCCTACTACGGCCCGGATTGCGACGATAAAAATTACACGGGCGCCTACTACACCGGCGATTACACAAGCCCCTTCAAGACGGTTCTCGGTAAGACCGACCAAGACATCAAAGATAAGCTAGATGAACTCTGGAACCATTATTTTGGCGGCCAGAACGATAAGACCGTGTATTACGAAGATTACGACGGTGGCTACATCGTCGACATCAACAACAACGATATTCGTTCCGAAGGCATGAGCTACGGCATGATGATTGCCGTGCAGACCAATCACAGAGAACAATTCGACAAACTCTGGAATTGGGCCAAGAAACACATGTGGAAAGACCCTGCTACAGGGGGCTCCGGCTATTTCGCTTGGCAGGCAAACCGCGACGGTTCCGTGCGCGACTGGGGTAACGCTCCCGACGGAGAAATCTATTTCATGATGTCGCTCCTGTTTGCTGCCAACCGCTGGGACGACGCCAACTACATGAAGGACGCACAGAGCATTCTGAAAGCCTGCTGGAAAGGCAATGGTCAATCTTTGTACAGCGAGCAATCCTACATTGCGACCTTCCAGCCGTCTGACGGCAACAACACCTGGGGAGACGCCTCTTACAGCTTGCCCGCATTCGTAGATTTGTTCAGCCGTTGGTCCGACACCAACAAAGACAAATGGCAAAAGGCCACGAAGGCCACCAGAGACCACATCTATAATTCCGCCAATTCGCAGTCGGGCTTGTGCAGCGACTACAGCAACTTCGACGGCACTCCGCATTACGCATTCAGCGAAAATTCCACAAGATACGCCTTTGACGCTATTCGTTGCCCCATGAACTATGGCATGGATTACTACCTGTTCGGCGCCGATGCAGAACGCCAGACAAAGATTGCGAAGGTCATCACCGACTTTTTCGAGAGGGACGGCTACAAGCACGGACACTTTAACTGGGACGGCACCAACGGTTATGGCGATTTCACAATTGGTCAGGCCGGCGCAAACGCTGTAGCAACTTACGCTTTGCTGAAAGAAGATAGCTACAAGGATTTGGTCAAGAAGGTATTGCAGAAGGCATGGGACGCAAAGCCCATTGTAGGCAGCCAACGTTACTATGACGGCTTGGTGCATTACCTGGCCATGCTCCACTTGACCGGAAACTTCAAGATTTGGAAACCCAAGCCGAAGGTCATTAAAGACAAGGAAATGGAAGCCCAAGAAATCAACGGAGTCGCATACAAAGAAGGTGATACCATCGACTGGTTCGAAGATTGCCAGCTTTATAAAGTCACGTTCCTTAAGGCCGCCGAACAGCCCGCAGACAGCGTGGTTACTGGCGACACGACCGTCACCGATTCTACAGAAGCCATTCACCGCAGCATCGCACGCACCGCCGAATACAAGATGCAACGTAACTACGACTTGAAGGGTTGCAAGGTCAACAATTCGAGCAAAGCCCGTCACGGCATGTACTACGGCAGAAAAGTGCTAGCAAAATAAACGCGGTCACAAGAGCCTACAAGCAAAAAAGCAAAGGCGGGAGTTTCTCCCGCCTTTTTTATATTATAAACATGGAGACAGACAAGGAAATTTGTAATGGCTAATCGCCAAAAAAAGCGCGCACCCATGAACCGCTCGCAAATGATGCAGGCGGTCCATTCGGAAGATACCAAGCCAGAAATTTTGGTACGCCGGGCGCTTTTTAAAGCGGGCCTGCGTTACAGACTCCACCGCCGCGATTTGCCGGGCACGCCCGACCTGTATATTCTTAAATACGGCGTGGTCATCTTTATCAACGGTTGTTTCTGGCACCAACACGGCTGCAAGTTCACGAGTCGCCCCAAAAGCAATCCCGAATTTTGGAACGAAAAGTTCACGAACAACACCGTTCGCGACATCAAAACGAACTGGAAACTTTCGCTACAAGGCTACCGCGTCGCCACCGTTTGGGAATGTTCTATCAAGAACGATTTTGACCACACCATTGAACGGCTCAAAGCATTCATCACAAGCGACGAAGAAACTATTGAGATTTGAAACGTGGGCAGGAAATTAGATTATCTTTTTTGTTGATTTAAGAAGGTTTTAAAATGCACATTCTCGAAAAGATCAGTGAATTCGTTGGAAAGTGGATGGCCGTTGCCGTCTTGGCCATTGCGGCGCTCTCGTTGTTCATCCCGAAATCGACGCTTTGGATTGAGCTCTCGTGGGTGAATTACCTGCTGATGGTCGTGATGTTCGGCATGGGGCTTACGCTAAAGTTGAGCGACTTTGCACTTGTATTTGCTCGGCCGAAAGAAATTTCCATCGGGTGTGCAGCGCAGTTTATCGTGATGCCAGCCCTTGCATTTTTGCTTTCCAAGGCGTTCGGACTTGACGCCGCATTGATGGCGGGCGTTGTTCTCGTAGGCACATGCCCGGGCGGCACCTCCAGTAACGTCATCACTTATCTTTCGAAAGGCGACGTGGCGCTCTCCGTGGGCATGACTAGCGTAAACACGTTGCTTGCGCCTGTGCTGACGCCGGCAATCACCTACCTGCTTTTGCGCACCACCGTGAACGTGGATGTGATGGCGATGTTCCTTTCTATCGTGAAGGTCGTGATTGTGCCGATTGCGCTTGGGTTCGTCATCAACAAATTTTTCAGCAAGTGGACAGCCCGCGCTGTGAAGGTGTTACCGCTCGTTTCCGTGATTGCGATTGCGATGATTGTGGCTGCAGTTGTCTCGCACAATGCTTCGAAGATTCTCTCTACCGGCGCAATCGTATTCGCCGTGGTAATTCTCCACAACCTGCTCGGCTACGGCTGCGGTTTTGGCCTCGGCAAGTTGCTAAAATTCTCAACACCCAAGACGAAGGCGCTTTCCATCGAAATCGGCATGCAGAATTCCGGACTTGCTACAAGCCTTGCGAGCACCGCATTCTCGTCACTTGCGATGGCGACTGTTCCCGGCGCCATCTTCTCCGTGTGGCATAACATCTCCGGCGCGATTCTCGCGAACGTTTATCGCCGAAAGGAATAAAAAGATTTCGCAGAGGACAAATGTCGCAAAAAATTTCTCTAAAAAAGACTCTCGACAAATGGAAGAAGACGGGTATAGAAACAACCCGTCTAATACTGAATAGCCATATTTACGAATACTACTGTTACGACAAAATCATAAGCGACAATCCCGACATTCACATCATCCTTTCAAAAACACAAAAGTCAAAACTTATAAACGGATTTGTATACAGGAACAACGGATCCATATACTACACCCAACACGACATTGACCTTGCCGAATTCGACATTCTGGGGTTGGACGACCACGGAACCCTTTATTGGTGGGAAGTCACGACAGCCAAAACAAACGAGCCCAAGGTTAAAAAGAAACTAAACAAGAAGATTGAGCTAGTCTACAAACTTTTTGACAAGGTCAATTTCAGCCTAATCGTTCCCGAAGAGATTGATTTTCTCAACACATATCCCAAAACCATCATCCCTCCCCCTGTTTACGAAGACTACTACAGGGATTACTACGAACTATCTAGCGACATGGGGAATTGCTGGCCTCTAAAGAAGCTCATTGACCTAGCAAAACCATATGACTACATAGCGGAGATTATAGGCATTTCTAGGAAGTTTTTCTCTCACAAAATGTCCGAATACAACTCTCACCTCATCGAGCATCTTTACGACATTGAACACATAAACGAGAACCGTTTTCAATATTTTGATGTAAGAAAACAAACGCTCAAAGAGATTCTTATTGAGAATCACAAGATGTATAAGGTAGAAGGCGGGAAAAAGGAACTTGTCGACCAGAAAAAAGCGACCGCGATTGAGATTCGTCTCATCAGGAAACAATTAAGACAATATCACACCTCTAGTAAAATATGAACATCGAATACAAAGACATACACGATTTTTCAGAACAGGATTTAAAGAATCTTTTCCTCTCTGTCGAATGGTCCTCGGGACATTTCCCCGACAAGCTCGTCATTGCGATGAAGAACTTCAAGACCGTCATTTCGGCCTGGGACGGCGATAAGCTTGTCGGCATGATCTGCGCCATGGACGATGGTATCATGAATGCCTACGTGCATTACCTGCTCGTACGCCCCGAATACCAGGGCCAAAGCATCGGCAAGGAACTTGTGGAACGCGTCAAGGAAATCTACAAGGATTACCTGCGCGTAGTCGTTGTCGCCTACAACGAAGAACTCGCCTTCTACGAGCATTGCGGCTTCAAGAAAGCCGACGATGCGAGTGCCATGTTTATTACCAGCTTGTGGACGTAGGGGTCTTTTTCACCCAATAGCCGCCAGTCTTTTTAGAACCACGGCGTTCAACAATCTTCTTTTCAAACAAAGAGCGAATGATTTTATTGAAGGTATCTCTTGGCATGTCAAGGGCTCCTGTGATTTCCTTTCCCATACAGCCAGGATTTCTCATAATAAAATCAAAGACCTTTGATTGAGATGCGTTAAGCGATTCTTTTATATTCTTGATTAATGTGCCATTTAATGTGCCGTTTAATGTGCCGTTTACAGGGACATTTAATCCGCCACTTAATCCGCCACTTAATCCGCCATTTAATCCGCCAACATTGCTCTTTTCTGGCACATGATCAAGAGGCCGTTTCTTCGTTTTTCGAGCAAAAGACCCAAATTGAATATTTACATCAGGATACAACCTAAAGAAACCTCGACAATTGAGTTCACCAATATTTTCCAGCAAATTATCCCTGCTATATCTCGCTATTACAACATCTTTGGGGTCCAAATCTACCGAATTTTGCATAAATTCAGAAAAAGCTTCATTTATTGTTTTAGCCATATATCCTCCTTATCATTTTGTTGATGCCAACAAAATGATCCGTAGAATCAGCCAAAAATTTCAACTTTCGATTAAAGGTATCGAATTCGTTACGTTTAGAGTTCCAGTCAAATGGAAATAGGAGATTCCCGGTCAAGACGGGAATGACATCTGGTGAAGTCACAAATTGTGACTTCATGACCACCATATTGCCAATGCCGGCAAAATGGTCAATCAGCGTTTTGTTCGCACCAACAAGATGTCCCATTCCTTACCCCCTATCTTTTTTCACCCAGCGACCATTTTTCGATGCACCTTCCCAAGCATAGCCAAGCTTCTTGAGGTCACGTAAAATTGTCTTAGTACTTACTCCAAACATCTTCGCCAAAAACTCTTTTGTTTTCATTGAGTCTACTAAGATAATCTGTTCAACCTTCTGCACTCTAGGGGAGTCGTCTATGTCTTGGGTGACATTTTGGGCGACATTTTGAGTGACATTTTGGGTGACATTTTGGGTGACATTTCGGGTTTTCCAGTGTCCGTTTTTAGCGGTTCCTTCCCAAACATATCCAAGGTCTTTTAAATCGCGCAAAATAGTTCTTTTCGTTACCCCAAACATTGTTGCTAAAGCATCTGTCGATATTATGGAGTTTGCAGAAACGACCTGTTCCACCTTCTGCCTTCTAGGGACATCATCATCTTTTTGAGCGACATTTTGGGTGACATTTTGAGGGACATTTTGAAGGACATTTCTGCCGTTTAATCTAGCCAGCGGGAACGTCACCACGGTATAGCCACCCTCTTCACTCCAAAAGGGTTGTGGAGAACCTTCAGCTTTGCAAGCATCCATTATGCGCTTTATTCCCGAGCCCCATTTTTCTAAGTATGTTATTTGATAGAGAACCGTCGCAACAATCTCGTTTCGTGGGTACGACTTATGCGACCGCTTAATAGTCTTGGGTGTCAATTCGCGAGGCAACAGACCTGGGCTTTCAATTTCTATACGGTCGTCATATATGGCAATGCCGATAGAGCACTGGTGTATGTCATAATCCCTATGGCAAAGGGCGTTAATCAGTGCCTCGCGCAATGCTGTTGCAGGAACATCAAGGTGTTCTTCCCTTTTAAACCCCTTGATTTCTCCGCTAAGAGAAAGATGCTTGAAAAAGAACGACATGCCCGCATCAAGCAGTTCAAAGAAATTGCCATGAGCCTGCTGGTTGTCGATAAAGTAATTTTTGTCCGTTCCTCTAAAACGAGCCATTCGAATTTCATAATCATACGAAAATCTCTTAGAAAAAAGAAACACAGCGGCGTTCCGCAAATTGTCGCCATCCAACAGGTTCCATTTTTTCAATATTACTTTAATTGACTCATTGAGTGACCCCACCGGAATTCGTTTTTCTTCGACTCCGAGACGGACTACGCCACGAATTGTGCTGACATCAAGGTCTTTTATAGAATACCCCTCAGCCACCCTCATTTCCCACGAATATTTGTGCGGCATGTTGATCCGAATTCTAGCATCAAACATATCCCTAGGCATTGCTTTAGTGACACTTTCCAGTCTATAGTATGGTCTTCCATGAAATGTGTACGGGTCATTCCCATAGACCCACGGATTGAACCTCAGTACGATTACTTGATGGTTGTCCTTGTCGGGAATGTCTACATATTCAATAACAGGGGTGACCGCAGGTTCTATTCCCGCTAACGCTTGCGCGATATCGCGACGGGTAGATTCAGAAACGATTTGCCCAACAATACTCAAGGAAGGCGTGACACCGAAAACGAGAACGCCGCCATCGGAATTCAGGAAGGCGCATGCCGTATGCATGCCTTCTCGAAGTTCGCCGGTAGATTTTTTCAGTTCAATATTCTTCGTTTCATCTTTAGAAATCAGTTTTTTGAGTTCTTCCAAAGTCATCAAATAGCCTCGCTATTAAAGTTTTTCATCTCCTTTTATCCTCTCGGGTAACGCAGTTTAGCGCCGCATTTAGGGCAACGCAGAATCAGTTCCTTAAGCCGTTTGATTTCGGCATCTTTTTCTTCTAGCACCTTGGCAAAATCCCCGATGGCGTTGTTAGCACCGCGATTCGGGCCTCCGTTGAATTTTCCGAAAATTTCATCGAACATGATATCTCCTTAAAAAATGATTTAACAACACGCAAAAAATGCGTATTGAGCAGTTGTCGCATTTTTTGCGACAACTATGGCATTGTTTTCTTTTTTATGGGATGGTCTTGCGATTCTGTTGGCGGGGGCTTTCCCCGGCGTTACTTGGCACCCGCCTTAGCGAGCGCACTCGAGTAGGTCGTGTTCCTACCAGCTATCCAACAGCATCAACAAGAAGGTGGATGCGCCTCGCCGCGAATGCACGTACGGACCCGAAGGTCTATGTCGACTGTCACGAGGATTATCGAATATCAGCTACAATATATACAAATAGATTGTCGATGTCAATGGACATCCAGTTTATTAAATGTCTCGTAGTGGTCTGCGGTATAATAGATTACGCAATCAGACTGATAAATCAAGCGTTTTGTTCCGCGGTTCTTGGCAGAGTAATCGACATCCGCTTCGTGGTAACTTCCGCTCGGCAACAGACCTTCGCGATTCTCAAAGACATCACCGCCGATCATCACGCCAAGCGTTGTCCACGGATTAAAATTCCACTTCGAGAAGGTGTTCCCCGTCTTTGTTTCGTAAAGCGAAATGCCTTCATTTTTGCCAACATAGTTGCCCGGCAATTTATCGAACTTGCAGAGGTACGCGGCCACAGAATCCTTCGTGGTATACAAACCGGATTCTTCCACCGCTTCGTAAATCGATTTTGTTGCAACGCTAGAGGAAGATGGATTCTTTGTAGGTCTAACCCACTCTTCGGAATCATCGCTAGAAATTGTCGGCGTAGAACACGCAACATAGAATGCAGAAAAAAGAAGAGCGATGGATAGCGATAAGGTTTTCATATTTCAAAATTTAATAAATAAGCAGGGCTTTTAAATTTTACTTCTCTTCCACAAAGCACGGCGGAATTTCAAGTTTAACGACCTGCGATATCGGGAGATTATACCGAGAATCATATACGTCATGACGCTTGTTAAAATACTCATTATTATAGCGAGGGACAACTCTTTCACTAGCCCCCACTTTTTTATTGTATTCTATACATTCATAGCGAACAACACCGCCAGTCGCAAGGTCTTTCGAGAACTTAATTTCACTGCAAAGGTTCTTCTTCGCTGATGGCGTTCCGACAATATCGACTGAATCTTTGGCTTCCAGCCCATTCTGTTTGCAGAGCATATGGTAATCTCTTGTAAAAGCAAGATGTATCTTGACGAAATCCACAATTCCTTGAGCAATTTCGTCATTGCCGACATCCGTACGAACTTTCGGAGGCATATAACCGTAATGTAGCACATCCCTCAATTCCATTTTAAAATTTCTATTGGAATCAGGCGTCAAAGACAAAGCAACATAATCATCCACACGCCCTTTTTCTTTATAGCCCATTCCTGCATCTGCGGATAAATTAAAATCATCTTTATAATAGCGATACAACAATCTCTTGAGTCGCCAACCCATAGAACTATTCAAGGCTCGGATTATCCCAGTTTTAAATTCACTCATTTCTAGACCAATCCTAAGAGTTGTTCCTTCTTTAAGGGCAACCGAATCCACAAGAATATCAAAATTCAATTTCGGGAGGGATTTTTCATTTTCAAATTCCTTAACCTCGCCATCAGTGGCGATATTTCGTTCCTTAAAGAAGGATTCAATACGCTTTTTGTCTTTAATTTCAACCACCCCTTGGAGGGTAAGAATCCCGCTAGCATTCACTTCAGGAACAACGAAATACTGTATGTGATCCAACAACTTTCCATCTTTAAACAAGTTGACCGACAAAATCGTTTTATATTTTCCTTCAAAATTGGATTGTATAGAAGGATCTATATATTCTTGTTCGTAGTTCGATGACTTTATAAAATTTTCGATTTCTTTGCGATCATGCGTTGCAAACGCCAACCCGTTCTTGTCATAGACATTCATTGAATCCGAAATAGCCAACATCTCCAGCAAACGATACAGCTTTCCAGGAATGTAAGTCAATGTATCCGCAACATTCTTTATATTACACCAGCCACATCGCGAGCGCAACGCGTATCCTCTTGCAGCTTTCAGCATTTTCGAAGCCGTATCCACTTGAATTCCGACAAATCCTGTATAAAGTTTTAAGGGAATATCTTGGCCCAAATATTTCCATTCAACATCAACAGAAGTAACAACATTTGGCAAATCTTCAAAATCGACATCACGCTCCCAATCCGTGCGTTTTTTAAATTCCATTTTATCAGATAATTCCATCAAATACGGATAGAATTTGGAAAACCATCCACTGAACTTAGGATTTCCACAGCCTTCAGGATCATATAGTTTATAGATACCCTTCCAAAAAGAGACCGAACTTTGCCCATCGAAAGCTTTAACAAATTCATCGAGAATTGGATTTAACTGTTGTGACCACCATTCCATATCAAGGCGAGTCGCAAGCTTATTAAAGGAATCCCTTAATAAGAGCCAGTCCTCTTTCGTGCCATTTATCTTTATTTTCGGAATGCCGCATAAAGTAAAAGCAGAATACGTATAATATTCAGACGCTATGGCCATAACCATGGAACGGGAAATATTGTAATCGACCGGGCTTGTCGTCGAAAATTTCGTCCGCAACGGAGCACCCGTTTCTGCAGGCAATTTTTCTTGAAGATTGTCAAAAAAATCCGTAATGACGCCAAACCATTCTTCGTGCGTAGATTCCTGTGTCAGCCAATCTGCCTGAACTTTAATATTCGTATCAACATCAGCCCCTACAAAACGGTCTTTCAAAGCATCTCTATTACTCTTTACATGTAATCGAAATCCATCTAGAATCAGCAGCCAAATATCATCTGGACTGATTTCCATTTCATAATGCCTAGCATAGGCCAAAGCGATTAAATCTATAAAAGTCGGCTTTTCGGAATGATCCTTTACAAACGGACTTATAGAATCTGAATAGGCATAGAAAATCTTAGTTTCAGAAGAACTCTCTTGATGCATGCTTGCAAAATATTCCGAAAAGCCCCCTTGCTCTGCAGGGACCGTCTCTTCGCGGAATGCGCTATCATGCACGGTTGTATCGACAATCATTGCGTAAGCACTCGTGTCACGGACAAAACCATAAATTTGATGCGAAAAAATCGTCGGTTTATCCGCTTGTTTACTATCGCAAGAGAGCAGAACGCTTGCGACGAGGAATGTAGAGAGTAAAAACGTGAACGAAAGCAAAAAGTTTTTCATAAAAATGAATATAGAAAAAGGTATTGACGGCTGCAGCGGCAAAATTTATCTTTAAAGTATTAGGGTCAATTTAGAAATTGACTTACAACCAAGGTGTCAAAATGATGAAAGCAATTTTTATTCGAGCACTGCTTGCCATAACCATATTGGTATGTTTTGATTCTTGTTCTGTAACTACAGCTAATACACAATCGTCAGATTCATCCTCAACCAAGCCCGCATCTATTTCCAACAAAGTACAATCAAGATATATCGGAGATGCCCCAAGGAATAGGATTCTTCTTTTAGGCAACGAACAGATTTCAGAAAGTGACTTTGGAGGCGTTGAACGATGGTATGCGGTAGACAATTATGGCGATTTTTATGTGCGTTTTCAAGTAGGCTATTTCATAGACAATCAAATCGGTTTTGTTCTATATGAAGGCGGTTCACAAGGGGTAGTAGCAAAGTATTACCGCCAAGGGCTAGACCGCAGATGGGATTGGGACAATTACTCAATCGTCATAAATTCCGATGGAATAGGCTTATATTATGATTTTTCAATATCGGATGATGACGGAAAGGCAAAACCAAGAACTATGTTTAGAATGAGAAAATTCTAATATTTCACATTCTATACTACATCGTAACGAAGGAAACGAATTATTTATTATAACAATAACTGAGAGAAGGGCGTTGCGGGCGCGGCGACTGAGCGTCCGCTAGAAGGGGTAGCGGAAAACGCCGAAGGCGGTTGAAGCGAGGGGACAACTGTCCAAGGCGAGTGTCGCGACAGGTTGCTTGCAAACTGGCATGACCGAGCCGAACAGTTGGGGATTGAGCGCAGCGAAAGACCATGGCTTTCCCCTCCCTTTTTGTATGGATTGCTTCGTCATTTCATTCCTCGCAATGACGTTTTTCGGGTCAATTTCCGATTACATTCCCTAACCACCAACCACCAACCACTAGCCACATCTTATACCATATTCTATCTTTGCGCGCACCGCCAGATGTCGTATTTCTGGGGAACCGGGCGAGAACCGCCCACAAAAAGGATTATTTATGTCTCAAATCGAACTCACCTTCCCCGATGGCTCCGTACGTTCCGTAGCATCGGGCACCACCGGCCTCGAAATTGCAAAGGGCATTTCCGAAGGTCTTGCACGCAAGGCGCTTGGCGTCAAACTCGGCGATAAGGTCCTCGACCTCACGCGCCCGCTCACCGAGAGCGGCACCATCAAGATTATCACGCCGAGCAACGACGACCCGGATGCTCTGATGCTCCTGCGTCACAGCTGCAGCCACGTGCTTGCCGAAGCCATCTGCGACCTGTTCCCGGGCACCAAGCTCGCCTACGGTCCGGCTATCGAAAAGGGTTTCTACTACGATTTGATGACACCGACCCCGATCCAGCAGTCGGATTTCGAGCGCATCGAAAAGCGCATGAAGGAAATCATCAAGGAAGATCGTCCGTTTACCCGTTGCGAAGTCAGCGCCGCCGATGGCCTGAAGCGCACCGAAGGCGACAAGTACAAGACGGACAACGCTGAACGCGCTCTCGCCCGCGAAGGTAGCGACGGTACGCTCAGCTTCTACGTGACTGGCGAACCGGGCAAGAACTTTGAAGACCTTTGTGCCGGTCCTCACGTGCCCTCCACTGGCAAGCTCAAGAATTTCAAGGTGCTCTCCATGTCCGGTGCATACTGGCATGGCGACCAGAACAGCGACCAGCTGACCCGCGTGTACGGCACCTGCTTTGCCGACAAGGAAGGCCTTGAAACTTACCTGAAGTTCCTGGAAGAAGCCGAAAAGCGCGACCACCGCAAGATCGGTAAGGAAATGGACCTCTACCACATCGAAGACCATTCTCCGGGCATGGTGTTCTGGCACCCGAAGGGCACCAAGATGGTGAACGCCCTCAAGGACTACATCCGCGGTAAGATTGACCGTCGCGGCTACCTCGAAGTGATCACGCCGGAAATCGTGAACAAGACTTTGTGGATCAAGTCCGGCCACGCCGACAAGTACAACGAGAACATGTTCAAGACGCTGGCTGGCGACGTGGAAATGGCCGTGAAGCCGATGAACTGCCCCTGCCACATCCAGATTTTCAACACGGGTCTCCGCAGCTGGCGTGACTTGCCGATGCGTCTTGCCGAATTCGGTAAGTGCCACCGTTACGAACCTGCCGGTACCATGCACGGCCTGATGCGCGTGCGCGGCTTTGTGCAGGATGACGCCCACATCTTCTGTACCGAAGACCAGATTGCAAGCGAAGTGGCTGACTTCTGCGCCCTCGTCAAGGAAATCTACCACGACTTCGGTTTCGACGATATCGTGGTGAAGTTCTCCACCCGCCCCGAAAAGCGCGTGGGTTCCGACGAAATCTGGGACAAGGCTGAAGCCGCCCTCGCCGAAGCCACGAAGCTCGCTGGCCTCGA
Organism: Fibrobacter sp. UWB10; assembly: GCF_900182935.1. Taxonomy (NCBI): domain Bacteria; kingdom Pseudomonadati; phylum Fibrobacterota; class Fibrobacteria; order Fibrobacterales; family Fibrobacteraceae; genus Fibrobacter; species Fibrobacter sp. UWB10. Next base: position 242,860 of record NZ_FXUE01000005.1, read on the forward strand.
CTACATCCTGAACCCGGGTGAAGGTGCCTTCTACGGCCCGAAGCTCGAATTCACGCTGAAAGATTCCCTCGGACGTGACTGGCAGTGCGGTACCATCCAGGTGGACTTCAACCTCCCGCAGCGTCTGGGTGCCGAGTATGTCGGTAAGGACAACCAGAAGCACATTCCGGTGATGTTGCACCGCGCCGCCGTGGGTTCCATCGAACGCTTCCTCGGCATTTTGATTGAAGAATTCATGGGCGATTTCCCGCTGTGGCTCGCTCCGGTTCAGGCTCGCGTGCTCCCGATTTCCGAGAAGTTCGTTGACTACGCGAAGCAGGTCGAGAAGGAACTCGTGAACGCCGGCGTCCGCGTTGAAGTGGATGAGTCCAACGAAAAGCTCGGCTACAAGATCCGCCAGTGCGAATTGCAGAAGATTCCGTACAAGATTATTGTAGGCGAAAAGGAACAGGCTGAAGGTCTCATCGCTGTCAACAAGAGAAAGGAAGGGGATAAGGGTCAGATGACCGTCGCTGACTTCCTCAAGATGACGGAAGAAGACCGCAAGGTTGTGCGGTAAAGTTCACTGAGCTTGCCGAAGAGAGCGCCGATTCGGTCGGTTCGACAGGCTCACCGACCTTAAATTTTAAAACGCAGACTTGATTGAGCCTGCGTTTTTTCATATTCCTCAATCAAGTAAGCGGGTTTACTTTTTCCCGGCTTTCGTTGCGGCAGGTTTCCCGGAAGCGGCCTTCAGCTTCTTGAATTCGGCCTGGGCCTTGCGCATGTCGGCCATAAAAATTTCGTTTGTATGCAAGCTCGGGTAGGCGCCCGAGACAAGCACCTTGGAGGCATCCACGTCGCTTTGCCAGTGGAAGCCTGCGATCACGCGGCTCTGTCCCCATTCGTAGGCGTATTTCAGCAGGGCATCCTGAGCAGCCGGGTTCACTTCAATCAGCAACAGAGCCATCGCCCATGCACGAATAGTATGTCCTGACGGATAGGATCCATTTGTTCTTAGTCTTTCTTCTTCGGCGGGGACAAGCGTCGGTTCGTTAAAGCGGTCGTAAGGACGGCGCCTCATGTAGTGCCTTTTGGCCTTGCTTCCCACCTGTTTGAGCGTCCGGATTCCGCGTTCAAGCAGGTTCATGATGGCAGGCGTCTTCTTTGCCGATATTTCCATCCCGAAAGGTTCACTGAACATTGCGGCCATCTCTTCGACGGTTTCTGCCGCCTGTGCCACCGCAAGGGCTGCACGGGCAGAGTCTAGACGCATCGTTTTACCCCACATGTACTGCGAAATGTCGTACATGAACTGCGGCGACATGGTATCGGGAGGTGCAGGGTAATAGTTCAGCGCGTCCGGAAGCGCATCGGCTTCCACATAGGGTTTGACATCGGCAGCAAAACTGCACAGGACAGTCCCACACAAGGCAATCGCGACTAAGGTTTTCTTGATAATGTTCATACATTTCAAATATTAACTATTTTTCACTTGATGTTTTCTCATTTCAGAACCGTAGTTCCCTTACTAGCCCTACTCTGTTTAGGACTTACGTGTTGCTCTTTCCCGGTGCGCACGGGCTACGACCGAAGCATTGGCGACTACAAGAGCGTTCCCGCAAGCGAAACCGCTTCAACCCTACCTAAAGAAGAAACTCCTGACGAGGCAGAGCTGCAAACGGCCCAAGTCGAATCTCCGGATTCCACAAAACAGGACTCTACGCAACAAGACTCTACAAAGCATCTGAATTCCGTAGAAAAGGCGCGCGCCGCAATCAATAAGAAAGAGGCTGCCAAGGCCGCTAAAAAGGCAACGCCCAAAAGCGACCTAGAAACCTACGCCAGAAAATGGATGGGAGCCAAGTACGTTTACGGCAAGGCAACCCGAACCAAAACGGACTGCTCTGGATACGTGATGCAAGTTTACAAGGGCTACTACAATATCGCCCTCGACCATAGCGCCTCTAAGATGTACAAAGACAGCCGTGGGAAATCGGTGAGCCGCGGCGGCCTGAAAGAAGGCGACCTCGTATTTTTCGGAAGCCTCTGGAAAATCGACCACGTGGGCATTTACCTGAGCGGAGGCCGATTTATTCACGCAAGCACCAAACATGGCGTGATGATTTCGCCCATGCAGGACAAGTACTGGGGCCACAAGTATCAAGGCGCCAGAAGATTTAAATAGTTATATTTCTACCTATGAAAAAGATTGCATTCCAGGGCCGTAAAGGCGCCTACAGCGACTGTGCCGCGCATTATCTGTTTGGTGAAGACATCGAAACGCTCCCGATGGACACTTTCGAAGAAATCTACCAAGCAATCGAAACAGGCGAAGCCGACGGCGGTGCCATTCCTATCGAAAACTCGACAGCAGGCTCCATCGAGGCAAACTACGATTTGCTGTACAAGTGGCGCCACCGCATTGTGGGCGAAGTCATGCTTCGCATCGAGCACACCTTGTGCGTGATGCCTGGTGTCAAGCTTGGCGACCTGAAGCGCGTTTACAGCCACCCGCAGGCTCTTGCGCAGTGTTCCAAATTCTTTGCCGAAAACCCGCAGATTAAGGCGGTTCCGGCTTTCGATACCGCAGGCTCTGCCGAAGAACTTGCCGCTCGCAAGGCTAAAGACGAAGGCGCCATCGCAAGCGCCTACGCCGCAAAGATTTACAACTTGGACATTCTGAAAGCAGGCCTTGAAAACTTGAAGGGCACGAACTTCACGCGTTTCTACGGGATTCAAAAAATTCCCGCAGCCTTCGATACCATTGAAGGCGCCAAGACGACCATGCTATTCGAACTGGCTGACAATAACGCCGTGGGCGCACTCTACAATGCGCTGGGTTGCTTTGCCAAGCGCGGCATCAACTTGACCCGTTGCGAAAGCCGCCCGCACCCGGACAAACCGTGGGAATACATTTTCCACGTTTCGTTCGAAGCAAACGTGAACGAAGACCGAGCAAAAGAAGCCCTTGTAGAACTCAAGAATTACACGAGCCAGATGTACATTCTGGGCACCTTCAAGAAAGGCGTAATCGAGACTTTGAAATACTAAGAGGTAGAATTATGGCTTACGAACGTACCGACAGAAAGTTTGACGAATACCGCAACCTTAAAATGACCACGGGCTTTATTTCAAGCGCCGACGGTTCTGTTCTGATTGAAATGGGTCGTACCCGCGTTATCTGTAACGCGACTCTCCTCCCTAAGGTTCCGGATTGGCTTGCCGGCAAAGGCACGGGCTGGATTACGGCTGAATACAGTCTGCTCCCGCAGAGTACGGGTAAGCGTGTGGAACGCGAGCGCAAGGGCGCGAGCGGCCGTACGCAAGAAATCCAGCGCCTGGTGGGCCGCTCGCTGCGCGGCGCAGCCGACCTGGCCGCCCTCGGTGAAAACGCCATCGTGGTCGACTGCGACGTGATCGAAGCCGACGGTGGCACTCGCACCGCGAGCATTATCGGCGGCTTCGTAGCCCTTGCGCTCGCTCTCAAGAAAATCAAAGAACGCCTCGGCATTACCGCACAAATCCTGCAGCACGGCATTACGGCAATTTCTGTCGGCGTTGTTGCGGGCAAACCGCTTTGCGACCTCTGCTATGTAGAAGATTCCGCAGCCGATGTCGACATGAACGTGGTCATGCAAGACGCCAAGAACTTCATCGAAGTGCAGGGCACTGGCGAACACGCCAGCTTTGACCGCAACATGCTCAACACGCTCCTTGACCTCGGCGAAAACGCTTGCAAGGACATCTACAAAAAGCAGATGGAATTGATCGGCGGCGAACTGCCGTAAAAGGCAACGACTCATTAAGATGAGTCGCTTGCGACTCACAAGAGACCGCTCGGCTCTATCGCATTCATAAAAAAGCCTGGTTTTTACACCAGGCTTTTTTCAATAGCTCACAATTGAATTAGTAACGGATCTTGCCTTCGGCAACCTTGCGCAGGTGCTGGCCGTAAGGCGACTTTCCGTACTTGGCCGCAGACTCCAAGAGCTTATCCTTGGTAATCCAGCCGTTAATGTAGGCGATTTCTTCAACTGCAGAAATCTGAATTCCCTGGCGGTTTTCCACCATCTTCACGAACTCGCCCGCTTCAATCAGGCTGTCCATAGTACCGGTATCGAGCCAAGCAAAGCCGCGACCCAAGAGTTTCACGTCGAGTTCGCCTTGTTCCAAGTACACGCGATTCAGGTCGGTAATTTCAAGTTCGCCACGAGCACTCGGCTTCTGAGCCTTTGCGTATGCAGACACGCGATTGTCATAGAAATAAAGACCCGTAATCGCATAGTTGCTCTTGGGTTCCTTCGGTTTTTCTTCAACCGAAATCACCTTACCCGACTCATCGAATTCCACCACGCCAAAGCGTTCCGGATCTTCGACATAGTAGCCAAACACACTTGCGCGGCCATTTTCTTCGGCATTCTTCACTGCAGCTTTCAAAAGCGGGCTAAAGCCGTTACCGTAGAAAATGTTATCACCCAGCACCATGGCGCAGCAGTCATTACCGATAAATTCTTCACCCAGAATAAATGCCTGGGCAAGGCCATCGGGACTCGGCTGCACCTTGTAGCTCAAGTTCAGGCCCATCGAGGAACCGTCGCCCAACAAGCGTTCAAAGTTGGGCAAGTCCGTCGGAGTCGAGATAATCAGGATATCGCGAATACCCGCAAGCATCAAAGTCGACAGCGGGTAATAAATCATGGGTTTGTCGTAAACAGGCAAAAGCTGTTTAGACGTCACCATGGTCAGCGGGTAAAGCCTGGTACCGGAGCCTCCGGCGAGAACAATTCCTTTCATTAGTATTTCCCGTACTTGTAGCCATACCCTTCGGTGCGACTGTGTTCGTATTTGTTAATAACGATAGAGGCGTGAGCCTGCGGGTTACCCTTAAGAATCTGGGCCATGCCATCCTTAATCGCTTCAATCGAATGCTTGTTGTATTCAATGACCATCACAATCTGGGCAGCAACGCGGCAAGCCAAGGCTGCGTCAGTCACCAACATAATCGGCGGCGTATCGACAATCACCAAATCATAATCATTCTTGAACTGTTCAATCAATTCTGCATAGTGCTTAGAACCAAGCAGTTCGGCCGGGTTTGCAGGCACATTGCCGCACGGCATTACATACAGGTTTTCAACTTCGGTCTTAAAGACAACTTCTTCGACCTTCACTTCGCGGAGCAGCACCTGCGAAAGACCGTTACTGCGCTTGATACCGAATTCCTTGTGGAGTCTACCCTTACGCAAGTCCGCATCAATCAGCAAGACCTTCTTGCCAAGGCCAGCAAACAGAGCTGCCAGGTTCACCGAGACAAAGCTCTTGCCCACACCCGGAATAAGGCCGCTCACGCCAACCACAGAACCACCTTCGTCCATCATCGAGAATTCCAACGAAGAACGGAGAGCACGCAACGATTCCACAGCAACGTCGTCGGGTTCCACCACAGCCAAAGGCCTTGTTCCCTTTGTTCCCTTGGGGTTGCCCTTCGGCACCTTGGCGTAAACAGTATAGCCCGTTTCCTTTTCAATGAACGAAGCGCTCTTTACGCCACTGCTAAACTTGGACTTGATCGAAACAATCGTTGCTCCGAGCAAGAATCCAAGGAACAGGGCAATGCAAAGTATCACGCGCTTCTTAGGCTTGGTCGGTTTGGTCACCTGTTCTGCAAAGTCCACAATACGCACAGAACCCACTTCGCCAGCAGACACCAGACGCAACTGCTGGATATTGTTCAAAAGCGAGGTGTACATGACCTTGGTGAGTTCCACCTGGTTCTGGAGTTTCAGCACTTCTTGCTGGGTAGCGGGGAGTTTCTTGACTTCGCTAGACGTTCCGGCAAGTTCACGCTTCAAGGCGTTTTCTTGATCTTCGAGAGTCTTGACCGTCGGGTGTTCAGAATGGAACAAGCGAATCGCTTCTTGCTTTTTCTGCTGCAGCGACAAAATATCCTGTTGCAACTTCATGCGGCGTTGCAGCACCAACTGCGTTTCGGCATTAATGTCGACAGAGCCCACCTGATTGCGGTAAGTATTGAGATTCAACAGCGAAGAATCCATCTGGGCCTTGACATCCGGCAACTGCTTTTCAAGGAATTCCAACGTTTTCTGAGCTTCGGCATTGCGTTCTTCCACATTCTGGCGCAAGTAAGAAGAAGCAACCTCATTCAAGATTTCCACGCCGCGGTCTGGATAAATATCCTGGTACGAAAATTCAAGAATTCCGGTCTTTTTACCTTTTTCCTTGACATCGAATGCGGAACGGAACTTGGCGATTGCATCGAGACGCTTAAACTTGGATATTGCAAAGCGCTGTCCTTCACGCACATCAGCCTTGAAAATGCCAAACGTAGCCGAATCACCCGCATAGACAAAGTGATACGTCTGACCAACCGTACCAGAAAGCACCAGGCTATCCTTATAGTCATAAAGGTCAAAATTGCCCAAAGAATCCTTCGTTTCAAGAATCCAAGGTTCTTCGCGCAAATCGGCCGGCAAGCGTTCCTTGTTATAGCTAAAGTTCATCAAGTCGACACGGCCTTCCTTATGCAGCAAGCGGTCCAACTTGTTCAACGGTTCGGCAACCAAGTCCAAACGCATCTTTTCTACAGCAGAACCCATCACCTGACGGCTCTTGATGAGTTCCATTTCCGTTTCGGCAGGGCTGCTCGTTGCGAACAGATTTCCAAGACCACCAACCAGGCCCGCGCTCTTGTTGCTCTTCGATTCAATCTGCAGCAAGGCATCAACCTGATAAACAGGCCTAATCCACATGGCAACAAACACGCCGACAAACGCCGCAAGGAGAATGCTGGGCACCATAATCGCCCAATTCTTCGCAAGTTCCTTTAAATATTCACCGACATCGGTTTCTTCTTTTTTCTTTGTTGCCATAACTGGTTTCCTTCAAACTCAATACAAGGCAAAATTTAGCAAAACCGAACTATTTTCAAAAAGCTATCTTTGGCATTATGAGTGAAAACACCCGCAAAACATTGAAAGACTTCTTGCCCCAAACCCCTTTTAACGCTGGCGAAGGCGCCGAAACCATATTGGAATCGTTTATGGAATGGGCTGAGTCTCGCGGGACATCACTCTACCCCGCTCAAGAAGAAGCCATCTTGGAGCTTTTGGACGGCAAGAACGTCATTCTCAATACGCCCACGGGTTCCGGAAAATCGATGGTCGCCTTGGCCCTCCATTTCGACAGTTTGGCCCACGGCAGGCGTAGCGTTTACACTTGCCCCATCAAGGCCCTGGTCAACGAAAAATGGATGGCACTCAGCAAAGAATTCGGCGCCGAGAATGTAGGGCTCTCGACAGGAGATGCGACCGTCAACCATGACGCTCCTATCCTTTGTTGTACCGCAGAAATCTTAAGTAACATGGCGCTAAGTGAAGGCGGAATGCTCACGATTACCGACGTGGTCATGGACGAATTCCATTACTATTCCGACAAGGAACGCGGTGTCGCTTGGCAAGTACCGCTGTTGACCCTTCCGCAGGCACGATTCCTGCTCATGAGCGCAACCGTCGGCGCTACCGAATTTTTCGAACGCGACATGACAAAACATACGGGCCGCGAATCCGTCACGGTGCGTTCCAGCCAAAGGCCCGTACCGCTCGATTTCAGCTACAGCACCACAGAAATTTCGACGGCTGTACAAAAACTTGTAAACGACGGCAAGGCCCCCGTTTACGTAGTACACTTTACGCAGGCACAAGCCGCCATGAACGCCCAAAACTTCATGAGTTTGGACCTGTGCAATAAAGAAGAAAAGCAAGCCATTAACGAAGCAATCAAAGAAGTCCGATTCAGCAGTCCCTACGGCCCCGAAGTCAAACGCTGGCTCAAGCAGGGCATCGGTTTGCACCACGCCGGACTTTTGCCCAAGTACCGCATTCTCTGCGAAAAACTCGCCCAAAAAGGGTTGCTCAAAGTCATTTGCGGCACCGACACGCTTGGCGTGGGCGTAAACGTTCCGATTCGAACGGTTCTTTTCACACAACTTTGCAAGTACAGCGGCGACAAAACGGCGATTCTGACCGCCCGTGATTTTCACCAGATTGCAGGCCGCGCGGGCCGCAAGGGTTTCGATGACATCGGCTATGTGGTCGCGCAGGCGCCCGAACACGTGATTGAAAATCTAAAACTCGAAGCCAAGACCAAAACGACTGGCAAAAAATTCCAGAAAAAGAAACCGCCTGAACACGGCTACGTTCCTTTTGACGAAAGCACCTTCAAGCGTTTGATTGCCGCATCGCCAGAACCGCTGACTTCTAGTTTCCAGGTGAGCCACGGAATGCTCTTGAACATTCTGAGCCGCCCTACCGATGGTTGCCTTGCCATGCGCAACCTGCTCAAGGATTGCCACGAAAGCGCCGCCAGCAAAAAGCAATTGCAGCACCGCGCCTTCCAACTCTTCAAGAGCCTCGTCAAAAAGAATATCATCGAATTTATTACACCAATTGCGCCCGGCTACAGTAAGCTCCGCGTGAATATGGACTTGCAAGACGACTTTTCAATGAACCAGCCGCTTTCGCTGTATTTGGTCGATACCTTGCCCAAATTGGACCGCGAAAGCCCGGAATACGCCCTCGACGTGATTACTTTATGCGAAAGCATCGTCGAAAATCCAGACGCCATCTTGCGCATTCAGCAGAATAAGGCGCGCAACGCCAAACTCGACGAACTCAAAGCGCAAGGCATGGAATTTAACCAGCGCATGGAAGAACTCGAAAAAGTCGAGTACCCCAAGCCGCTCCGCGATTTCATTTACGACACGTACAATGCCTTCGCCGAAGAACACCCCTGGGTCGATGTGAATATTGAGCCCAAGAGCATTGTGCGCGAAATGTTCGAAAACTTCAGCACCTTCAGCGGGTACGTCAAACAATACGGCCTGCAACGCATGGAAGCCATTTTGCTTAGACACTTGAATAGCGTTTACAAGGTGCTTTCGCAGACCGTTCCCGACGGCTACAAGAACGAAGAACTCCTCGACATGCAAGATTATCTCGGCGACATGATTCGCCGCACCGACTCAAGCTTGCTCGAAGAATGGGAAAAGATGGCCCACCCCGAAGACTACCAGAAACGCATGGAAGCCGCAGGCGCCACGGAACTCGAAACCGCCTTCGGGGCCGACAAGGTGGCCGCCGACATTACCTACGACAAGAAGCGCTTTATTGTCATGGTACGCCAGCGCATATTCCAGCTTATGTCAGCACTCCAGAAACAAGCCTATGGCGATGTGCTCGATATGCTCGCCGACGACCTCGCCGAAGGCCAAATGCTCGTGGACGGCGAAGGCAAGCCCTGGACCGAATCGATGCTCATGGAAATCATGGCCGCCTACACCGCAGAACATCACAAGTTCCGCCTCGATGTCGAAGGCCGCTCGCTACACCATACGATTATCACCTACGAAGGCGAAATCATGCACGTTCAGCAAATGCTGCAAGACGAAGAAGATTTCAACGACTGGAGCATCGATTTCGACGTGAATCTTGCCGAATGCCGCGACGCCGGCATGCCGCTCCTCAAAATGACTCGCATCGGCGAGGTTTAGCAAAAACGCACCCCCGAAGGGGTGCGCTAATCATTCCAAGGAGCTAGGTGATGATTAATCTTTTTTTCCTGGTTTCAGCGTATACACATATTCCATGTGGTTTCCAAAAACCATATACTTTGCATCGGCATAAACACCTTCATTCTTGAGCTTAAACGCAGCTCGTGTCATACAGGAACAACTTTCGCCCGGATCTAATTTCACGGAATCTAGTTTCGTCATTTCGGGCTTTACGTACAGTGTATCGCCCGAAGGGAACACATTAGCACTTGCAACTTTTTCATCGCAATTAAACCCCTTTTCAAAAACCAATACGACATCATCTCCGTCATAATGCGTTCTTGCAAACGGCGCACCTACCCCATTAGAATCCCTTTCCGAAAAATCATTCCAGGCGTCTACATAGAGATACTTGTTACTCAAGAGATCTTCATTTTCATCGAGCATTGCATCGCAATGACCTATCACATCCGTCACTTCTTGATGCGGCTCCGATTCATCAAATTCCGGTGCATCGGGAATAAAGGGGACTTCGATTTCGGGCCTTACAGGCGCAGGTTCAGAAGTCACTGCAAAAACTTCACCAGAATATTTGAAATACTTGGCATCGGCATCGCTTGACTTAATACTGAACAGGTGATCCTTGATGCACATGCAGCTTGTCACGGCGGCATCTTCCAGATTGAACCAGATTTCCAAGGTATCGCCCAATCGCTTAGACTTGAAATCGGCCATAATGCCGCAGTAATCATTCAATTCAGGAACCAAGATTTGATTGTTTCCCGTTGAATCTTCAACTAGGTACGCTTTATCCAATTCATCGGAGCCCGCTTTTTTGTATAAAACGCCCAAGCCGTTATCAAGGCATTGGCCCAACATCAGTTCGACTTTATTGGACCCTGCCGAAGCATGATTACCGTTAGAATTCGACGAAGAATCATCGCTACACGCCAAGAGCGCAAGCGAAAGCGCGGCACAACAAACCCAAACTTTTTTCATAAAAGCCTCCTAAGACGCCTTTCAATATAAATTAATCCACTACTCTGCACAAGGGACTTTACAGTTTTTGCAATATCCAGTGTTTTTCGTCACGGGAAACAGGCAAATCTGTAATTACTGTTTTCAAAAAATATTTTTTTGCTTATTTAGCCGTTAGAACAGGTTATTCCCGGCTAAGCAAGGGCGAACAGGGTGGGAAATATCCCAAATTTTTCTATTTTTGCACCCGCAAAAATTTAAAAGGACTCCACTATGAACTACAATCCTTTAGCACAGGCTCTCAACGCCGAACTTTCAACCAACGGCTGCAAAGTTCTCGACATGCTCTCTGAACAGGGCAAGGCAATCTTCTTCCCCCGCAAGGGTATCCTCGGCCAGGGTGCCGAAGCCAAGGGCTCCGAAATCAACGCTACGATCGGTACCGCCCTCGAAGACGATGGCAGCCCGTTGGTGCTGGATTGCGTTCTCAAGTCCCTGAACCTCCCCAAGACTTCTTTCCTGTATGCCCCGAGCTTCGGTAACCCGGACCTCCGCAAGGCCTGGAAGGAACAGGTCATCATCAAGAACCCGACCCTCAAGCAGAAGAACTTCAGCAACCCGGTCGTGACCTGCGCCCTCACCCACGCCATCAGCTGCGCCGGCTACATGTTCCTCGACGCTGGCGACGAAGTGATCATTCCGGACCTGTACTGGGACAACTACGAACTCGTGTTCGAAAACGCCCGCGGCGCCAAGATCAAGACCTTTAACACCTTCAAGAACGGCGGCTTCGACACTGAAGCCCTCAAGGCCGCTCTCGAAGCCAGCAAGGGCGACAAGAAGGTCGTTCTCCTGAACTTCCCAAACAACCCGACCGGTTACACCGCTACTGAAAAGGAAGCCGTCGAAATCGCCAAGATCCTCACCGAATGCGCCGCCAAGGGCAACAAGGTGGTGGCCCTCCTCGACGACGCTTACTTCGGACTGGTGTACGAAGAAGGCGTGACCAAGGAATCCCTTTTCGTGAAGCTCGTTGACGCTCACGAAAACCTCCTCGCCGTCAAGCTCGACGGTCCGACCAAGGAAGACTACGTATGGGGATTCCGCGTGGGCTTCATGAGTTTCGGCTTCAAGGGTGCAAGCGAAGCACAGCTCAAGGCTCTCGAAGACAAAGCCGCCGGTACCGTCCGTGGCAACATCTCCAACGCCCCGAGCATCAGCCAGAAGATCCTGCTCGCCGCTTACCAGAGCGAAGAATACGCCAAGCAGAAGGCTGAAAAGTACGCTACCCTCAAGAAGCGCTACGACATCATCAAGGAAGTCTTGGCCGCCCATCCGGAATACAAGGACGCCTTTGACCCGATGCCGTGCAACAGCGGTTACTTTATGTGCATCAAGCCGAAGGGCGTTGACGCAGAACAGCTCCGCGAAAAGCTCATCAAGGACTACAGCACCGGTACGATCACGCTTTCCGGCCTGATTCGCCTCGCATTCTCTGCCGTGCCGACCGAAAAGCTTCCCAAGCTGTTCGACAATATCTATAATTGCATTTTGAAGATGAAGTAAGGTACGGGAACCCGTACCTCCTGGAGGAATAATGTCCGACAACGCCATTTTAAGTTACAACGGAAAGAGCATCGAGCTCCCTGTTGTTGAAGGTGCTGAAAACGAACACGGTCTCGACATCTGCAAACTCCGCAAGGAAACCGGCCTGGTGACCTTGGATTACGGCTACCTGAACACTGGTAGCACCCGAAGCGCCATCACTTACGTGGACGGCGAACACGGAATCCTGCGTTATCGCGGCTACAGTATCGAAGACCTAGCCGAAAAGGCAACCTTCCCCGAAACCGCTTGGCTTCTGATTTACGGCGAACTGCCGACTCAGCAGCAGCTGGCGCGTTTCCGCACGTTGTTGACCGAGAACTCGCTCCTCCACGAAAACCTTCTGCACTTCTTTAGGCAGATGCCGCCGAGTGCCCACCCCATGGGCATTCTGAGCTCCATCGTGAACGCCATCGGTCTGTTTACGCCGCGTTTCTACGACGACGAAAACATCGCCGACGTGTTCGACCTGACGACCGCAAGCCTGATTTCGAAGATCCGCACGATTGCCGCCTTCTCTTACAAGGCAAGCATCGGCGAACCGTTCGTGTACCCCGAAGCAGAACGCAGCTACTGCAGCAACTTCTTGAACATGATGTTCAGCAGTAAGGCCCGTTCTTACCACCCCGATCCGATTATGGAAAAGGCACTGAACACGCTTCTGATTGTACACGCCGACCACGAACAGAACTGCTCTACGTCTACGGTGCGTATGGTGGGTAGCTCTCACGCTAACTTGTACGCAAGTATCTGTGCAGGCATTTGCGCCCTGTGGGGCCCGCTCCATGGCGGTGCAAACCAGGCCGTGCTCGAAACGCTTCTCCGCATTCAGCAGAGCGGCATGACCATCGAACAGGTCATGGCAAAGGCCAAGGACAAGAACGATCCGTTCCGCCTTTCCGGCTTCGGTCACCGCGTGTACAAGAGCTACGACCCGCGCGCCAAAGTGCTCAAGAAGCTCATGTACCAGGTATTCGAACGTGAACATTTCCACGATCCGCTGCTGGACATTGCGCTCAAGCTCGAAGAAGCTGCACTCAAGGACGACTACTTTGTCGAACGCAAGCTCTACCCGAACGTGGACTTCTACTCGGGCATTCTCTACCGTGCCATGGGCATTCCGACGAACATGCTCACCGTGATGTTCGCTATCGGCCGCTTGCCCGGCTGGATTGCCCACTGGAAGGAAATGCACGACGATCCGAATTCCAAGATTAACCGTCCGCGCCAGATTTACACGGGCCACACGGCTCGCGCCTGGGTCGACCGCGATAAACGCTAATTATCAAAGAAGCAATTAAAAAGCCGTCGGATTTGTTCCGGCGGCTTTTTTCGCTATAAGATTATTTGGTGCGATCAATGACTTTCGGACGACCGCTCTGCAGTTTCATCAGCAAGTCGGCAACCTCGTTCCAATGATCCAACACCACCTTACCAATGGCCGGATCGTACATCACGCCCAAGTTCTTCTCGATTTCCTGGCGACAGTAATCCAGCGACAAGGCATCGCGGTAAACACGTTTACTCGTCATTGCATCAACAGAGTCTGCGATAGCGATGATACGGGCTCCAATAGGAATATCTTCACCCTTCAAGCCTTCCGGATAACCGCGACCATCGTAACGTTCATGGTGATGCAACACAATCTGCACCAATTCATGGGTGTAGTTGGACTGCATCAAAATCTTGGCACCAATCACCGGATGCTGCTTAATAATCGAGAATTCATCATCCGTAAGCTTACCGGGCTTGCCGAGCACGTTATCGCTAATGCCCATCTTACCAATATCATGCAAATGTGCAGCATGGGTAATCAGCGAAACAGAACCTTCCGAAAGGCCCAGCAACCTAGCAATCTGTTCTGAGAAAGCCTTCACACGATCGGAGTGATGCGCCGTATAAGAATCCTTTGCTTCTTCCACCGTAATCAAGCAAGAAATCAAGTCCTTCAGGTTCTGGTTTTCGTTGTTTTCCACCGGCTTGTGGTAACGCACCTTGTCGCGGTACATATTCAAGTCAGCTTCCATTTTCCAGTCACTAATAGACTTGCGAATGCCCGAATCACTGCGCAAACGGCTTTCGCCCACCGCAATAGACAAGTGATACAAAGCGCCCTTGTTGTATTCTTCAATGCACTTTTTCAAGTTGCTATACAGCACAAACAGAGAATCCAGCGGAGCATGTGTCACCACGGCAAATTCGTCACCACCGATTCTAAAGCAGTTTCCGGCCGCGCCGTAAGCATTCTTAATCGCTTCGCCCGCAGCCACAATCAAGGCATCACCCGCCTGGTGACCGAAGGTGTCGTTTGCGTACTTCAAGCCGTTCACATCCATCAGCACCATAGTCCAAGTGCCCGAAGCATCGGCGTCCTCTTGGCTAATCTTCCTCAGGATTTCATCAAAAGCAAGCCTGTTTTCAAGCCCCGTCAACGAATCCGTTGTCGCGACATCTTGCAGGTGTTCGTTCATCACACGAAGCTTGCTGTTAATCTGCTCCAATTCGAACGAAGTTTCGCGAATGAACGTTGCCATACGGGCCGCAAGCGGAAGCCTCGTCGACATACCTTCTTGAATATCTTCAACCTTGACATGTTCTTGCTTTACCGCAGGACCTTCACGCATCGAGGCAAATACAAGCGTAATGTTGTGCTGGTTCAAATGACCCTTTTCACGCAAGAATTCACCATGCGAGAAAAATCCGGTACTAGAAGCCAAGCCCTTGAACGGAGAAATTTCGTAAGTCGGTTCACGCTGCGACCAGAAAGCCTTTCGAGCCGCACAAGAGAAAATATGCTGAACTTCAGGCGCAAACTTTACGCACTTTTCGCTTTCTTCCTTAATGCGTTGCACAATCAGCTGCGGTTCACCATACGACAAGCGCACAATAGAGCCTTCGTCAATATCAGACGACATCGTTAGCGAACCATCCGGGTTACTAGCACCCGCCGCACGCACAATCGAAACCCCGTTATGTTCATAAAGCATCGGGAATTCAAGCGCGTTATAGAAGAAGTTCTTGTCATTCTTAATATTCAAGTACTTATTGTAGACTTCGTATGCCGGAACACCACCCAATTCATAAAGAATGTTGCCCTCGGAACGCGTCACGTGGAAATTACGGCCAATCGGTTTCCAGCCGCTAATCTTACGGGAATCCACATGCAAGTCCGCACCACCATAAAAAACAACCAACAGGCCCGATTTAGAGAACCCACCCACCGACGAAAACACGCAGGAATTCGGGCTCGTAATATCAGGCGAACAGACAATACCACCGAAAACCTGGATATCAGGAGCTAAAGCGTCAAGCCCCTCGCAAAGAGCCGTAGTCGAGAACGGTGAAATGCAGTGGTAAATTTCGACCGCCTTCACCCACGGATTGCGGTCCGCCTCTTTTACGATTTCATTCGCAATGCCGCCAACCGATTCCTTAGAAAAGTCATACTGGAAAACCCGGAACTTGCTCGCCGGCTTTTCGAAAATAATTGCAGACACCGAAATATCGACCGTCTGTTCGCAATCAACAATATTTCCGCTAGTGGAATTGCCAAACCAAGGGACATCGGGGAACACCCGTTCAATAACATCCCAGATCAGCTTCAGCTTTTCGGGATCCAATATGGCCGTGTGGATTTGGAAGCACATGAGAGGATTCCCATGTTCCTTGTACCACTTGCTAAACAGGAAAAGTTCATTTTCGAACTCCACCGCATTTTTATAGGCGAAAATTTTGTTCTTCATATTTTCCCTTCTTAAGGACAATAGATGACTTTAATATATATAAGAAAATAGGGGTGTTGCAACAGCTCCCCCTTCAAAAAGCCCCCAAAAATCGCCTATAAATTAGTCCAAATTGGAATAATTGGGGGTTAGAAATAGATAAAGGGAGCCTCGCGGCTCCCTATTTTTTGCAGCTATTCACGCAAACCACTAGATGAATATTTGAAATTGAGTGTTTTAGAGGCTCTATTATGATAGTAGAAGTACCTAGAATAAGAATACCTACCGCCAACATAAACAACAACTCTCACTTTAGAGCGATCCTTGATATTTTTCGTTGACAAATCAATCGTAGCAGAACCGTTTCGCGCCAACGAGCCATACGTCCATGTAGATGTAGATCCCGTATCCGGATCCTGATATTGTACCCTTACAGACACAGAACTGCTATAATTGTTGGTTACTTTTACGTTATGAGTCGGTTCTTCTGACACCAAATTTGTAGATCCATAGCTCAACGACGGTCCGTCATAGTAGCAAATGTCATCAAAAAGACGTTTAAACTCGTTAATTTCCAACAGGAAAACGCCATTAGATTTATACGGATCATCATTACCACTAACACCCCTATAAATATCGTATCGGCCACGATAGGTATCCATGATATTATACCCGAAATTATACCCCCAACATCCATGATAAACTTTAGGATTGTTTTTGAGAGTCAGAGGATTATATCCATGCGGGTTACGAAGAACGACATACTTTGTATTGCCCGAACTATAGACATCCAAAAGCGAATAGGCATGCCAAATATAGAGTCCCAAATTCAAGTAATCCTGTTCCGTGCCGGCTTTGCCATAGTTAACTGAAACTCCATTTTCAATTCGTACCCTACGGTAAATCATGGCACACGCAGGACAATTACGACCAGACATTGCCCTACTCCAAATATCGCTTTCCGTCATCGCAGAAAGGCTTTTGGTGGTAACATTTTCTGTATGCAGAAGTTCCTTCAAAGCCGCATCTGCGTTACCACCATGAATAATACCTACAGATGTTCCATTTCTTGCAGCATCATTCGACGACAACATATTCGGATAATCGGAAGTACACTTTTCCAAGAACTTTGCATAAGCCTTTTCATAAACAGCAGGCCAACAAGAATCCATATCAGCCTTAGATGTCGGAAGCGTCCCTCCATTAATGCGATAATTCTTTTCCTTAGGGCCACAAACGCCATAATTCAAGCCATTGTTATATACAAGCACCTCTTCTGAGGCAACGATTGTCTGTACCGTTTTCTTTTTGTCACTCCAAGCTACCGACGATTCATAGTACGTGCTATCGGGGACATAGAAATCAATAGCATGCCAAGGAGCATACTTCTCAGTACCGCCAGCTCCATTATTCCACTTACCTCTAAGTGCAGTCACATTTTTTATCAAGAACGGATTAACATAGACTATAGAACATAGTGCCGAAAGAAAATAGCAGTCTCCGATACCATTTTGGCAGATATCACGCCAATCAACAATTTCATTAAAGAAATATCCTTTGTCTTGCCATTTCATTCCTGTTGGCATATACACATCATCATTGCTTCCAACACCGGAAACTTCACCATTATCAATCATTTGATTTTTGACTTTATCAGACACCTGCTTATGCAGCAACAGATTGATGATATTTTTACGTCGTTGCGCAGCCGACAATGTTTTAGTCGAGGTCGCCTTTTTGGACGTTTTAGCAGCCACTTGAGGTCTTGCATGCTTTTTCAGCAGCGCATCCAAATTTTTCTCAGCATCTTCTTCTGAAACAGCCTTGAGTTTGCCATTTGCATCAGCAGTCACTAGCGGATTCAAAAGAGATGTTGCATTTTGCATAAAGCCCTCTTTTGTAACGCCAAAGCATTCTGCTACAGCATCAAAGCCATCCTTTTGCTTTGACCAATTAATGCGTTCGCCCTTAATAAGTTCTGCAACACTAAACGGGTCAGGACAACCACCAATATAATTTTTATTAGCCATTTACGATTTTCCTTTTTAAGGTTTTGGGTTAGGAGTTAAATGTTGATTGCAAACAACATTGCTAATATAATGTTTTTGTAATCAAAAAGTAAATTATTTCAATAATTTTACTACTTTGTTTACAATGTATTATTTTGTACAACATTCAATATTCTTTGAAATGCAACAGAGTTCTATCTATAAAAAAACTCCTCTCGTAAACACAAGAGGAGCTTTAATCTACCAAAACAATCTTAAATAGTCTACAGCTCTATTATTGAACCTGAAGTACATTCATAATGGATCGTTTTAGACGCACTTTTATGATAATAGAAATATCTAGAATAATACGTACGACTCTGCAGTACATTCCCGCTTGACAAAACAACGACTCTTACTTTAGAACGATCCTTTATTTTCTTTTGCGACAAATCAATCGTAGTCTTTCCATTAGCCCTCAAAATCAAAGATGCAGGTAGAGAGACAATCTCGGCACTGCCTGGCTCAATACATTCCAATTTCACCGATACTCTCTTGGCAAAATCCATTAACATAATTTTATTGGTCAACTCAACAAATCGAACCGGCTCTTCCGACACCAAATTGGTATAGCCATAGGTCAAAGACGGTCCACTATAATACGAAACATCGTGGAACAATCGCTTGAATTCTGCTATTTCCAACAAGAATACTCCATTAGAATTATATGGGTCATCATTACCTTCAACTTCCTTGTAAATATCCAACAATCCTCGATAAGAATCCATCACGTTGTAGCCAGTGCTATACTTCCAATTCCCATGATAGACTTTAGAGTTATTTTTAAGATTGCTATTATTTTTTCCATGTGGATTACGGAGAACTACATATTTTTTCCCATTACAAGCATACCCATTTAACACTGAATACACATGTGAAATGTGAAGTCCTCGCTCCAAGTAATATTCTTCGGTTCCAGCTTTGCCATAGCTTACTTTGGTACCATTTTCTTCCTTCGTTTCACCATGAATCGACGCACAAGACGGATTTTCGGAAGCGGACACCGCCCATTGCCAAATTTGACTTTCCGACATAGAATCAAGTTTCTTTACAGTCACCTGCTCTGTGTGAAGAAGGATTTTTAAAGCATTACTTGCACTACCACCATGTATCAAAGCACCCTCTTTTCCATTTTTCCTAGCATCTCCAACAGAGAGCATATTTGGACAATCTGATGTACTTTTCTCTAAAAATTTGGAAAAAGCCTTCTCATAAACAGCGGCCCAGCACGAATCCTTATCTGCTTTAGCCGTTGGAAGCGGATTACGATTCAACATGCAAGACTTTTCTTTTTGACCGCACACTCCATAATTAAGTCCATCACTTTTAACAAGCACCTCTTCTGAAGTTACAACTGTTTGCACGGTTTTCTTTTTATCATTCCATGCTAAAGAAGCTTCACTTGTTCCATCAGGAACATAGAAATCAATCGCATGCCACGGAGATTCACGTTCAACACATCCAGCACCTTCATTCCATTTTCCACGAAAAGCTGTCACATTTTTTATCAAGAAAGGATTAACATAGGCAACAGAACAAAGCGCCGCAAGAAAATAGCAGTCTCCAATACCATTTTGGCAAACATCTCGCCAATCAACAATTTCATTAAAGAAGTAGCCCTTGTCTTGCCATTTCATGCCAGAAGGCAGGAACACCTCATCATTACTACCAACCTTTTCTTCAAAAATTTCAACATTCTGTTTCAGTTTTGACACATCAATTTCTTTTTTTAGCAACGAATCAACAATCTTTTCACGTTTCTGATCAATGATCAATACATTTTTTGCGTTATTTTTTCTTGAAATATTTTTTGTAGACTTCAGCGGTCTTGCATTTTTTTTCAAAATTTCATCAAGTTTTTGTCGAGCATTCTCTTCTGAAAGAACCAACTTTTTACCTTTTGCATCTACAGTAACCTGAGGATTCAAAAGCGCCGTTGCATTTCGCATAAAGCCCTGTTTAGTAACTCCAAAACACTTTGCAACTGTATCAAGGTCATCTTTTTCCTTTGACCAATTAATACTTTTTCCACTGACGAATTCCGCAACACTAAACGGATCTGGGCAACCACAAACGAAGTCATTATTATTTGCCATATTATTTGTTTCCTTTATAATAAGTTGAGTGTTAAGGGCAAGAGATTTACGTTGTTATAGATTTCAAACAACATTATCAATATAATGTTATCATAACAATAAAGTACATTTTTTATTTATTTTTACAACTTTATCCAAAATATATTACTTCATAAAACTATTTTATCTCATTTGTATTACATCCTCTACACAAAAGAAAGTCTAGTTTGCGTAGCAAACTAGACTTTCGCTTTTTCACAACAAGGAAAAATTACTTTTTCTTGGCCACAGCTTTGGCCTTCACAGCAGAGGTTGCAACCTTAGTATCAGCAGCCTTTGCAAGAGTTACAGCCTTTTCCACCTGCTTAAAGTCTGCAGCTCTAAACAGATCGCGGTCCATAATGTAACCCACAAGAGAACCACCACGTCTTACAGGTCTGAGATGTTCAAAGGCCCATCTTTCAACGATAATGCCTTTTGTTCCATCATAAGCAAGAACCTTATTGCTTTTGGTGGCAGCTTTAGCGGTAGACTTTGCAGCAACTGCTTTGGTTTCGATTTTTGTAGCCATTGTTTTATCCTTTTTTAGGGTTAGTGAGTTAAAAAAATTCGCCTTGAGCCCGACGCTTTTCGAGGACTTCATCACAAATAGCAACCAGTATTCGCTCATGAGTGCACACTTCAGGGGACACCCCATAAATCGAGCCGGTCGTGTAAAAAGACGTACAACTGCATTCATGCGCAGAACAGCGATATTTAATCGCACAACCTTTACATTCCGGTTTATCAGATTCATAAAAATGACATAAATCTTTTGCCACCGGACCAGAAAACATTTCAAGACCATCGCTCAAAACATTTCCCAAAACATACTTTGCACCAGGAGCACTCGTTACAAAACGACTGCATGGGAAAACATTTCCATTCGCAGCAACACCAAAACCACCTTTAGAAACAGAACACGATTGATCCTTCAATCTGGTATTCAAAACGGCATAGGTAATTTTATCTTGTATCGTCCCTAAATAAAGATCCTTTCCCGCATTTCTGAAATCAAACCAAAGCATGGCCATTTTTTGATATTCCAAAGCAAGCGCATCTAAATCTTCACCAGTCCACTTACCATCATAATTCAAAGCCGTAGACATCCCACGAAAGCCTTGTCCAAACACCCATTTAACAGAGTCAGCCAAGCCTCGCACATGTTCGCGAGTCACCACCGACAACACGGTCGCATCCATATTAACCAATCTCGGAATAAACGGAGCAATATCTTTAAAGCAGCCTGACCCATCAATTTTCACTCTAGCAATATCGTGTTTATTCTCAGGCCCATCTAAAGACAGATATATTTGAACTTTTTCCTTTTCAAAATAGTCCAAAATTTCATCGCTAAAGAGGGTTCCATTCGTATTCACGGCAAACCGCAATTCAAAGCGTTCAGGAAGCTCCGAGCGTCTAAATTCAACCAACGATCTAGCAAGATTCACACCCTTTTGAATAGCATCCATTCGTAAAAGAGGTTCGCCACCAAAAAAAGTGATATTGAAAAATTCGTGCTTTAATTTAATCACTCTTTCCAAGCCAAGTTTTATCGCCTTTCCAAGAATTTCATCATTCATTTCAAGCTTGCGATCAACTTGGCTCGTTTTATAATAACAATACTTACAGCGTAAATTGCACTTTTCTGTTAAACTTAATAGCAAATTCATAATCTATTTCCATCAACAATATATAATAAATCAAACAAATATAGACAAAATATTTACAGAAATTTCTAACAAAGTATAGATTTTACAAATAAGCAAAACAACGACTACACAACACATTACATTGCATTACAAACGAAACAATGTTAATTCCTACACAAAAATTTTACATTCCAAATAATACATTTTATATAATTTTACACAACAAACTACAAACAAAATAACAAAAGGAGTATTATATTAAAGAAGCCTAACGCCGTAAAAAATCTAAAATGCGTCGCAATGGATCTCGTAAAAGGATTTGTTGTTACATGGGATTGTTCCAACGGAGCCACTTCATATATAATCGAACGAAAAAGAGTAACCACTGGAATAGACAAAACAGAACAGACCTTCAACATTTCAGCTGACGAATATCAAAAAGGGAACAAAATTATATTCAACGATACAAGCACTAAAATTTCAGCAACCAGCGAGTATAGGTATGTCATCACGGCTATGAACTCTCGTGGAAGCAGCGGTTCAAGAACAACAAAAGACACAAAACCAGGAACGTGCCCACAAGGTTCAATTACAAAGTTAGTAGCAGATGTTGCGAAAACAGCCGAAATCAATTTGTCATGGGAAGCCGTTTCAAGAGCCAACCAATATTATGTATACTATCAGAAAACATCATCCAAAACAACGCTCATTACAAAAGTCGCATCAACTTCTGTAATCCTGAAAAGAGCCTCTATTGAAGGCGGCTTCGTATACGTCGAACCTGCAAACGGTTGGGGAGAATCTAAAGGTGCAATCCGTCTGTGGCTAGCCATTGACGGGAAAAAAGTATCCGCATTCACGAAATAAAAGAGCAATTCAACAAACACCTCTTTCTCACAAAACAAAACGGGCCTCTATTTCGAGACCCGTTTTACTTTCACAATGAATTAAGCAAGAAAAAAAATCTAGCCAACATCCTTTGCTTGAACCACTTTTCCCAGCGGTTCAAAAGAATGCCCTTTGACATCAAAAGGCAGACGATCTTCACGAATCGTCATCTTCACGAACATGTTTACTGCCGCAGAAACAGTGATTCCCACGGAATCACAGAAGGTTTCGAACTTCTTTTTTGTTTCGTCTTCCATTCTTACACTTACTATTGCCATAGTTCCTACCCTTAAAAAAGCTCTTTAACTATAGCTTATTTTCTATCTGTTGTCAAATTTACAATTTATTTACAATAATCATTTTCCGCACAAAATAACAATTGTTTCATCGGAGTTTTATAAAACCGTAAACAACAGTAATACATTTGCAATACAGCAATCTTTCATTTTAAGACAAACTCAAAAAACTCGAACAAATATTCGACGCAGTTTATCTAAAAAAAATCAGATAAAAAAATGTTTACCTTCCGACAAATTGGTCACCAAACTTCAATTCGGTCTCTTTAGCTCCATTCAGGTTCACCAAACGGTCCGGCGAGAACAACATATCGCGGGCAACACCCTCTTTGAGCGACTGCAATCGGCTAAAGAATTCATCGGCATTCTGTGCGGTAAGCAGGGTTTGGCGCACGTGCATTTCAGGATCATCAAATCCCTTACAAAGCCTTGCCGCAAGCTGTTTAAGGCGGCCTAGCGCCCCCATTTCGGTAGAGCCATCTTCTAGCTTAAACTTGTAGTAAAGCGGGAAAACATCCAGCGCTTCGATAGCAGTCATCTGCCGTTCCGGCTTACCTTCCCAGGCGTCGGCAATTTGTCCGAAAATCCACGGATTGTGCATGGCGCCGCGGCCAATAGACACGCCCGACACGCCATAGGTTTCAAGTCTTTCACGGGCGGTCGCGACGCTGTTCACGTCGCCATTCCCGATGACGGGAATCTTGGCCGCGGCCGCGACCTTGCCAATCCATTCCCAGTTGGCAAGGCCGTTGTACCCCTGCAGGCGGGTACGGCCATGCACCGTGAGCATTTCCACGCCTTCGCCCTCGGCGATCGCAAGCGTTTCCATCACGTTAATGCTCTGGTCATCCCAGCCGATTCGGCACTTGAGCGTCAGCGGGATATCGACACTCGAAGAATCTAGCGCAGCACGGACATCGTGCAAAATCTCTTGCAGGCGCGGCAGGTCACGCAAAAGGCCAGAACCGCTCCCCTTTCCCGCCACCTTCGGTGCCGGGCAACCCGCATTCACCTCGATAAACTCCGGGTGAAGGTTTTCAGCAATCTTTTTAGCGGCAGCGGCCATTCTGTCAGGGAACCGCCCGAAAATTTGGACTCCAAACGGGCGTTCTTCGGGGAAAAACTTAAGTTGCTTGTGGCCATCCAGGCAAAAAACGGCATCTCCGTCGGTCGGAACGAATTCCGACACCAAAAGACCCATGCGATTGCCCGAAAGAACGCGACAAAGTCTACGGAACGGAGCATCCGTCACCCCGTCCATGGGGCTAAGAATTGTGTTCGGAAAAACATCCAAATTCCTGAGCTTGAAACTTTTCAACATTTTAACCACAATTATTCACAAATATTCCGCAACTAGAGCCCGAAAAAATTATTTAATTTCAGCGGGACCGGTACGCTAACTCATTGATAAACCTATATTTAAGCCGTGGCAAATATAACTAAACAAGCACTGATTCAAGAAATCGCCAAGTCCACAGGATTTGTGCGCAACGATATTAAGACCGTTATCGAACAGTTCCTCGACCTTTTGGGCGAAAAACTGATCGAAGGCAACACCATCGAGATTCGTGGTTTCGGCACTTTCAGCTGCAAGCCGCGTAAGGCTCGCCCGGCCCGCAACCCCCGCACCGGCGAAACAGTCCTTATCGAAGAACGCATGGTTCCCTCCTTCAAGTTCAGTAACGATATCAAGGACAAGATCAACAGTCTCGAAGCTCTGGTCGAAGGCGTGAACGCCAAACTCGAAGCCGAAGACCGCGACGTCATGATTTCTGCCCAGCCGCAAGAAATTCAGGCCGAAGAAGAAGCCTAATTCACTTTGTCACAAAAGTTTTAAAGCCTCGACATTGTCGAGGCTTTTTGCTTTAATCTTAATGGGTTTATCTTAGGTCAGCGAGGCAACTTCTTCAGCCGTCAGATAACGCCAGCCGCCCTTGCCAAGCGTTTGATCCAGCACCACCGGGCCAATTGCTTCGCGCTTCAGGGTTTCCACATGGTTGCCTACGGCGGCAAACATACGGCGGACCTGGTGGTACAGTCCTTCGCCAATCGAAATCAACACAGAGTCACCATCGACCGAAAGTTCGCGAGCCAGCACAGGGCGACGCTCGTCTTTAAGCATCACGCCGCGCAACAGCTCCGCCTTCTGTTCTTCGGTAAACGGGCGCGCTAGCGTCACGCGGTACTGCTTCAGGTAGCCCTTCTTGGGGCTTTCCACCTTGTGGATAAAATCGCCCTGATTCGAAAACAGCAAAAGTCCCGAAGAATCTGCATCCAGGCGTCCCACCGTCTGGATTCCCATCGCGGTAAAACGGTCCGGCAGCAGTTCGAACACCGACTGGTGGTCGCGGGCGTTGTGACTGCATTCTACATCGAGCGGTTTGTCCATCATGATATAGAGCTTTTCAATCGTCGGGACTTCTTCGCCATTCACCGTAATCGATTCCGGGCGTTCCTTGAATTCGATAAACGGGTCGTCAAGAACCTTGCCATCCATTTCTACCATGCCCATACGCACCAGCGCACGCGCTTCCTTACGCGAACCAAATCCGATAGAGGCAAGCAGTCTATCCAAAGTCAAAGCAGGCATCAGTCATCCTCCGACATCATTTTCACAATCTTGTTGCGGACAAAGCCCAGTTCCGGGAGTTCTCCCGTCTTAAGAATCTTAGCGCGGCGACGCCAGAATGTAAACGCCACAATGCCACCATAGAACAGGGTTGTTATAATCAAGCCCAGCACACGGCAAACATTAATCGATGCTCGCATGTGACCTTCGGCATGCAGTTCGTGGTCGCGCGTCCAGTCCATACGGAAATCCCAAGCTCCAATGTAAGGATAGCTCTTGAAGATTCCGTTCAACGCCGCGCCATAGCCCATGTTTTCGTATTCCTGCAAGCGGATTCCTTCTACAAAGCAATTCACAAATCGAATTCTGAACAACTTAAACAAAGCGGACAAAGCATGACGCACCGCCCACCAAGCACGTGTATCAAATTCCGGTGTCAGCAAGAGCGTCCAAAATTCCTGATCGGTCAGCGAACGCTTTTCTTCTTTTTCATCGTCCGATGTTTTCTCTTCCGAAGTTTTTTCTTTCTGCTTCGGTTCATCATCTGATTTCGATTTTTCAACCGGCTTCGGTTCGCTCTTTTTTTCGACCGGTTTCGGCTCGTCTTTCTTCTCTGCAGGTTTCTTTTCAGGTTCCGGTTCTATTTTCTTCTCTGGTTCCGGTTTGCTTTCCGGCTCAGCCGGTTTTTCAGGTTTAGACTCTTGCTCAACCTTCGGAGCAGCCTTCGATTCCACAGGCTTTTCTGGAGCCTTTGCAACCTCTTCATTTACAGCAACGGAACCGCCCTCATCGTCAGACAGCGCACTGTCCTCGTCATCAAGCGGTTCCTTCTTGCCAAACTTCTTTTCGTAGGTATAAACGACCTTCTTGAAAAAACGAACGCGGACTATTATTTCACAAAAGTCCGCAGAAAAATCAACCCAGAATATAAACGGGAAGAACAGGGCGACAAGCGCCAAAGCACAAAGTACGCCCAGAACCCAAATCAAAAGGTTACTTCTCCGATTCGTCAGCCTTCTTGCTGATGATATCGATCAGTTCGGCAAAGCTCTTGTTCTTGAGGATTTGCGAGAACTGGTCCTTGTAATTGCGGGCGGTAGAAAGATCGTCAATCACCAAGTCCCAAGCCTTCCACTTGCCGTCGACCAGGCTCATCTTGTATTCCAGCACCGATTCCTTGCCCTTGTTCCAAAGGTGAGCAACCACGCGGGCTTCGCTATCCTTCTTCATCTTGGCGGGTTCATAAATCGTAGAATCAGCGCGGTAAAGTTCCAAGCGCTTGGCGCTAGAATTACGGACCATGCGCTGGAATTCCGTCACAAACTTTTCCTGCGAAGCGGCGTCCTGAGCATCCCAATCCTTGCTAGACAAGGACTTCTTTGCAAGCAAGGCAAAATCAAAGGAATCGCTGAGCAAGCTCTTGACACGTTCCGTTTCCTTGGCATTGCGGCTAGACTTTTTCAAAAGAGTCTGAAGTTCAGCATCTTTTTTCTTGATGGCGGCAACCGGGTCTTCGGCAGCAAAAGCAACCAAAGAGGCACAGGCGATTGCAATTAAAATTTTCTTGACCATATCTTCTCCCTTATGCTCACTGATTCATATAAATGGTGTGGAAATCCTTCAGAGACATACCCATCTTGGCAATCAACTGGGCAAATTCCACATTATACGAGCATACCGCAAAATAGTAATCTTTCTGCATTGTGATGTTTTGTGTATAAGCCGAAACCAGGTCTCCCGTCTTGGATTTGTCCAAATCGTACTGCATTGCCGCCCCTTTCAGAATGCCTTCAGATGCTCGCAGGCTTTCTTTCATGGCATCCAGTTTTTCCTTAGCGGCAACCACCTGGTAATACTGTTCTTCGGCCTTGGCCATCAAGCCTTCCGAAGCGTAAGATTCTTTAAGTTGAAGACTACGCATATCCGTACGGGCAGAACGGTAGCCTTCCCAATTTTTCCAGAAATTCAAATTATAGCGAACGCCCACGCCAAGCACACCATCGAGCTTGTTCACAGCATCTTCGGCAAAAGCGCTCTTTTGCAAAACATTTCTGTTACCAGCCCAGCTCTTGACATATTCCACTTCACCCATGATAAAGAATTCAGGAGCAAGCTTTGCTTCAGCCAAATCCATCTGGATTCTTCTGGCGCGAATTCCTGCCGAAAGCTGGCGCAGTTCCGGGTGGTATTTCAAAGTCATATTGCGAACTTCGTCCAAAGACGGCAATGGTTCCGTTCGCGGCACCAACACGGAATCGTCGGCCACAAAGGAATCGTTTTCATTCATTCTCAGCGAAAAACGGATAGCAAGCATCACGCGCTTCATGCCCAAATTGGCTTCGGTAACGCCTTCCTTGACCGTATGCATTTTCGCCTTCAGGTTCAAAAGATCCATCTGCGATACATTCGGGTCATCATCGTCCAAAGCCTCTTCCAACTTTTCGTAGGCTTCATCGACCTTCGACTGCGCATCACCCGCAATGCGAATCATTTCTTTCGCCAAAAGGTAGTTGTAATAGTAGGTCTGCAGTTCCACATCTTTCTTGTGGACTTGGTTTTCAATATCGAAACTTTTTTGCTGCAAGTCGGCTTCCAAAGCCATTTTGCCAGCACGATACTGTCCCAAATTCAAAGGCTGAACAAATCTTGCCTGCACCCCCCAAAACGGGCCCATTTTGGTAAAATCATAGACTTCGACCGTATCGCCATTTTGGAGTTCATCTTTTAGACCCGGAGCAGGCCCCACCATCATGCCCACATAAAAAGTCGGTAAAATGGCTTCGGCCTGCAATTTTCGAATCTGGTCTTTCTTGGCTTCGGTCCCGAATTTGAGTTCAGCCACCTGCGGATCAGCAGCAAGTCCTTCTTCCACAAACTGCTCCAAGCTATACCGGATTTCGCCGGCAAGCGCACATGTGGCCAAGAACAAAACTGCTAATACACGAAACATATGCTCAAATTTAGCAAATTTGCAAAAAATTCACCTACAACTTGTCCCCTGTTATCGGCTTCTTGTCTCTAAAATTCAAGGCTCAAGAGATTTCTGTATTTAGAAATCACGTGCTCGTAATACTTAGTCGGCAAAGGTTTGCCCGATTCTAGCATTCTGTCAACTGCCGAATGCCCTAAGTTATACGCAATTAGAGCGTCCTTCCAATTGCCATATTTAGAAATCAAGCGAATCAAGTAAGCGGTTCCCACCGTCACGTTGATTTCTGGCTTGAGCAAGTCCTCTTCGGTTTCGACATTGAGTCCGAAGTGGGCCCCCATCTTCTTAGCCGTCTCAAGTTTGATTTGCATCAGGCCCAAAGCTCCCGAAAAAGCACCGGACTGTTTACGGCCGCGGGCATTGGGGTTTCCTCGGCTTTCTTGGGCTACCACCGCCAAAATAAGCAATGGGTCAGTCGCATACGACCTCGAAATCTGCCAAATCTGTTCCGTCAGCATTTCACGCTGTTCTTCGGTCAAGCGCCCCTGAGAAAGGTAATCCAACGCCCTACTGATTTTGACATAGTCAATAGTCCACTTGCCCCAAGCGCTAAGCTGTTCAAGTTCGCCTCGCAAAACAGACTCTTTTACAGCCAACTCCTTGATTTCAGCTTGACGCGCATACCAGTAAGACACAAAAAGCCCTAAAGCCCCAAAGCATAACACCAGGGCAATCGCAAACGTGAGCTTGGATATGCGAACGTTACTTTTCACGCCTTGTATTCTCTAGATATTCCAGGTAGCTCACCCAATCCTGAATGAGTCCGAAGGAACTGAGCCTTGTCGTATCTTGCACCACTCCTAGCTTACGGAGCGGGCCAATCGAAGATTCCAGCTTGTCAATTTCCTTGATGTAGCGGTCCTTCTGGTTCTGGAGCGCAATAATTTGAGCCTGTTTGTCAGAGATTTCGTGCCCCTGCGAAGAAATAATTACAAACAAGGTAATCATCCAGCCGAGAATCAACGAAATCAGCGCAACAGCGACACCCGAACTCACGGTAATGCCCGAGCGAAGCCCGTAATGCAGGCCAATTTGCTGCAATTGCTTTTTCGTACCCGACTTCTTGTAAGCCTTACGGTTCTCGTAAACCTCAAAAATGTTCAGATACTTCGAGAAATAATCGTACTGTTCCGCCGATTCAAAAATCAAAATCAAAGCCGACTTTTGCGCCTTGACGCGGTTCAAGAGTTCCAAGAAAACATCAAGATAGCGGTCACTCGTAAAGTGAGCGTTCTGCAAATTCAAGAAGAAAAAGCAGCCCGGCCCATCGACAAGCATATCCAGCTTTTCTTTTACGGCAGAAAGCTGAGGCAGGCCAAGTGAGCCCGACAAAGAAAGTTCGACGTCGTTTCCGCGAGATTCCACCTGAATATCAATCAAATCTGATTTCATCGTTTACCTCTTGGAAATTTTAGCCGTCATCAACAATTCAAATTCCGTCTGGCTTGCAAGATTGATCTTCCAGAACGGGAACACGCGAATACCCTGCAAGGCTTCCGGAGCAGCAAGCGACGACGCACCGAAAATAGGCGACACCAAAACGGCGGCCTTTTTCTTGAACACAAGCTCAATTCTGGAACTAGTCGTCTTGTCCGCAATTTCAAGAGAGCATGCATCCGGGAAAATGAGCGGGTCTCGGAAATTGAACTTGAGCGGGACGCCATCTATCAAAATGTCCCTGTCTGTATGGCCGCAAGCGAGGAGCCCCGTATCCAACAAGGTCCCGAAGAATCCCTTAATTGCGTCAGCGGAATTGTTCAAAAGCTTGTACTCAACCGAGAATTCAGAACCCGTAGACGAAAGTTCGAAATTCTTTTCGGCATGCAAATCGAACGTCTGGTTTTCAAATACCGGCTGCATATCCGACAAGAGTGCGATATCAGTGCCGGCATCGTGGCGCTTGATTTGGTAATCGTATGCGGCAGACAGCATGCCCTCGCGATCAGAAAGAATCTGGTCCAGTTTCTCGGCCTTCAGTTCCACATTGGGAATCAAGAAATCAAGGAACCCGACAGCCGGATTTCCGTCGTCACGCCATGCCCCCAGAACATTATTTTCGGCATCCTTCGCATTCAAGATATTCAGAATACCGCCTTCCAGGTAGTCCAGCAAGAATGAATACGAGTGGTTTTCGGCCCAGATGCTCTTGCTGCCTTCGAGCATGAAGTCGGCAATATCCAGGCGGATTCCGTCAAAGGACACGAGGTCGGTCAAGCGATTCGCGGCCTGCAGCAAAAAGCGAGTACCCCACCAGCGGACCATCGGGGTGCGCATGCCTTCAGAGTCCTGCATGTCGCGGTAATAGATAGGCGACATCGCAGGCAAAAGCATTTCAAAAAAGTCGTCACGTTCGTGACCTTTGAGCAACGCCGCAGCACGGTGGAATTCAGCCAAAAGCGTTTTATGGAGCAGGTTGACTTCGGGCCTACGAATCAGGAGCTCGCGGCAAGTCTTCGCCGTTGCCGGCAAGCCAATCTTTCGACCCGCCGAAAGCAAGAAACTCACGCGGCCTTCGGTATTCTGCTCGGTCACAGCGCTCGCAACCGTCTTCGTCGAAATCTCGTTCATCTCGACAAATTCAATCAAGCGTTCAAAGAACGGGATAATGTCACCCGGCTGAGGCGGAATGTCCAGGCCCACAACGGCGGCCTTTCCGCCACGGCAATAGGGTTCTGCAATCTGTTCCCACTGGAAGTCATCGTTCGAAATCGCTTCGGAAAGTTTTTGCGAAACAGGAACCACGCGCATGATAGAACCCTTGTCTTCGACCGTATACCAACCCGAAACGGGAGTCGTGCGGCCTAGAGCATCCTGAAGCGAAGCCTCTTGTACAAGCGCGTATTCAAAGCGGTGTTTCTCGAGGAGTTCGGTCATCTCCATTTCCCACACCATCGAGGAATTGAAATAGCCCGAAGGTTCGATGCCGAAATGTTTCCACAGAAGCTTGCTATGCTTCTTGAGTTGCATGGACTGCAGTTCCGTCGGGAAAAGCGGGAGCATCGGGTCGTAATAACCACCGCCCAAAAGTTCAAGCGAACCGTCTTCAATCGCGCGACGCAACTTGCCAAATACAAGCGGGCGCGGGGACTTGGCCGCCACCTCAATCGTCGGACCATCCAGGAACAGCGAAAACTTCACCTTACCCGAATCGAGCATCATGCAGACGCCCTTCAGCAAATTCTCTACAACAGATTCAAGCTTTGCATACGCCGTCGATGGCGGCAACTGCAACACAAACGATAACGTCGGTTTCATATGGTAAAGGATAGAAATTTTTCGTAAATCTATGAAAAAAGGGAGAAGAGTCTCCCTACTTTCAGCCACAACTCAGCCTGCTCCGCACGCAAACAGGGATTCGGCCTACGGCCTCTAATGTTTGCTTAGCGGACAGGCTATCGCCGTGGCTTACAGTACCCACTCGCCTAGGGGTTCCACCCCTAAAACCCCTAATTACCTAAAGCGGCAAATTTTATTTGATAACCGTAGCTATTTAACTTTTTGATGATTGGGGCAAAATCCTTCACCAAAATATCATTTTGGACTCGTAACGTCAAATGAGAATAACCCGTCTTCTTTTCTATAAACTCCCACAAGCACTTCTCTTCCTTAAAAACATCTATTCTAAATCCATCGGTCCGTCCTGTTTCATTCGAACTAACCACGTAAACCAGGTTCCCATCTTTTTTGCCCAAAGCCAATGATAGCAGAGCTGCGCACAATTGTAAATCATCACCACTGAGATCCAGATTTGCAAGCGTCTTAGGAAAACGATTTGTCCCAAAAAGAACATCCGATAATTTTGCATTATTCAGTTGCTCGCACCAAAAAGAATAAAGTAGACAAGTACGCTCATGGGGTTCATGCAACCAGCAAATTTCTTTATAATTGGATCCAAAAGCTAATTGATATGAATCAAAATTGAATAAAACCGTCATATAGGATTTATAGAAGACATCATAGGGAACATTGCTGTCATAATGAATTTTGACTAAAGGATAATCATTACGGATTTGCGTTCGTTTTACAGAATCATTCTCAGTCGTGAGCATCTGCAGGACTTCATCCCCCAAGTTTTCCCGCATTTTTTTCAATTCAATATTAAAGGAATCTACCAACACATCGTCATCAGAGAAATCGGTAGCAGTCTTTCCGAGAATCTTACCGTTCAACGAGTATTCATCAACCCCTACATCCAAAACAACTTCACCCTGTTTTGGAGTCATAAATTCCTTTTCCTCGTTGCAAGCAACAAGAAGAAATAGGAGTGCAAATAAACTAATCAGACGCATGTAAGATCAAATATAATCAACAACAACCCCTAGCAGGCACGAGAAGCCGATGCTGACCTTCGTCAGCATGACGCGGGCGGGAAATTCGGTATAAAAACAAAAAAGCCCCTTCCACTGTTTACAGTGGAAGGGGCGTGAATCCAGCGGCGACCTACTCTCCCGGGCCCGTAGGCCAGGTACCATCGGCGATGAGGGGCTTGACTTCCGTGTTCGGAAAGGGAA